>USSP01000061.1 GCA_900557385.1 uncultured Lachnospiraceae bacterium | reverse complement strand
ATCCCTGCAAAGACATAGGCACCCTGGTACTGGTCACTGTTTCGGATAATGGTGTTCACCGCCGTCAGCATCCGGTCGGCAATGACCATCTTTTTAAAGTATCCCCAAAGGATCCGCTGTAGGCCGAAGCTGACAGTCTGCCAGTCAAAGGCATGCTCCTCATACAAAGAGGCTGACAGATCGTTCCAACGGCTGATGGGTCCCTGAATCAACTGCGGGAAAAAGGACACAAACAGGGCAAAACGGAAGAAATTCCGCTCTGCCTGTGCAGTTCCCCGGTACACATCAATGATGTAACCTAAGGACTGAAACGTGTAGAAGGAAATACCCAGCGGCAGCACGATGTTTAACAGGGAAAGCTGATTATCACTTCCGAAGAAGTGGAGCAATCCGTTGATATTGGCAATGGTAAAGTTGGTGTATTTCAAAATTGCCAGAATCCCTAAGTTAAATAACAGACAGACCAGAAGCAGTCTCCACTGCCCTTGTTTTACCCGGTGTTTATAGGCTTTCCGTTCCTCTTTGGACAGCTGTGCCTTATGGACAGCCAGATATTCCTTCTGTTTTTCAAAACGCTTATCGATTGCCACGCCGATTCCCCAGGTGGAAATCGTGGTAAGCAAAATGTAAACCAGATAACGGGGATCTGCCAGAAAATAAAGAACATGGCTGGCTGCCAGCAGAAGCTGCCACTGGAATTTTCTGGGAATCAGATAGTATAACAGGAATACCAGTAACAGAAATCCCAGAAATTCATAAGAAACAAACAGCATGGGTTAGTCCTCGTCCTCTAACTTTTCAATCAGCTCATAGATTGCCTGTGCGGAGTTGAAATTTTCCGGCACGATATATTCTGCGGAAATCGTCACATCAAACTGATCACAGATTTCGGAAATAATGGTTACAATGTCAAAGGAATCCAGAATTTTGTCATCAATCAGGGTGTCGCAATGTTCGTAATCTACCTCCGGGTGTAAGTCTCTTAAAATCTCCAGTAATTCATCCATGTTCTTCTAATCCTTTCTAGGTTTATTATTTGGTTATGTTTTTCTTTAAAGTAACACGGTCAATCTTGCCGTTGGCCGTAAAGGGCATCTGTTCTAAACGAATGATGCGGTTTGGCATCATATACCGGGGAAGTCTGGTTTTCAACCGGTTCATCAGTTCCGCTTCCTCCAGATCTCCCACATAATAGAGGACGATTTTTCCTTTTGCATCATCGTAGATGCAGCCGGAAATCTTCACCTCTTCCAACAGGTTCACATTGACCTCAATTTCACCAAGCTCGATGCGATGTCCCATGTGTTTGATCTGGTAATCCTTCCGGGAGACAAAGATCAGTTCGCCCCGCTCGTTGCGCCGTCCGATATCACCGGTACGATAAATAATCTCCGGATAGGCTTTGTTCAAAGGATTCTGTACGAAGCATTCCGCCGTTTTCTCCGGATTGTTGTAATAGCCCAGCGTCACGGAGGTTCCCCGGATACAGATTTCTCCCGGCTCACCGTCGGCTGCCGGTTTATCCTGGTCATCTAACAGCAGAATTTCTGTATTTTTAAAGGGCTGTCCGATGGGAATCACCTCGTCCAGTTCAAAGTCCCGGTTGACCTTGTAGAAGCAGCACATGCCTGTGCCCTCGGTAGGACCATAAAGGTTGGTAAAGCTTGCTTCCGGCACAGCTTCCTTCCACCGTTTGAACTGCTTAATCGGAAATACCTCACTTCCAAAAGCGATGCATCGCAGATACTGAGGCTTCACCGTCTTAAAAGTACCGAAAGCGGAAATCATGGTCAGTGCAGACACCACCCAGCACAAGGTATTGATCTGATACTGATTTAAAAATTCCACCAGCTTCACCGGAAACATAAACAGTTCATGAGGAATCAGATAGGTGGTGGCGCCAAATTTCAAGGTGGGATAAAGTTCCTTTAAACAGGCATCAAAGTAAAGGGGTGTCTGATTTCCAAAGACGGTATCCCCATCAAATTCCAAGGTTTCCGACAACTGCTCCACATAATCTAAAACGGATCGATGACAGGCTGCCACCCCCTTGGGTACTCCCGTGGAGCCGGAAGTAAACACAATATAAATGGGATCCGTGTCGATGGCCTTGTCGTGGATTTCCTGCAGGATGCTGTCCCTCTCTTCCTGCGAAATTTCTGCTCCGTCTGCCTTAGCACCGCTGCAGATTTCCCCATAGGTTACGATCTCTCCGGTATAGTCAAAGGTGGCTGCCGTTTCCCGTGTCGTCTCATCGCAAATGATCATCCGGGCATTGACATTTTTCAGAATCAGGTCAATCCGGGCTGCCGGCATTTCGGAGTCGATGGGTACATAGAAATCACCACCGGTAATCACGCCGAAAAAGGCAGTAATGGTACTGGGATGCTTCCGCATAAACACCACCACCGGTTCTTTATAAATTTCTTTGCTATGTAAGAAAAAACCGATCTGCCGGCTCTGGTCATAAACCTGGGCAAAGGTGAGGGCATCCGTTCCATCGGAAAACGCCACCTTGTCCGGCTTTTTCTTTACAATCTCGTTCAAATAATCCAGTACATGATTTTGCATTGTCTGCCATGCCTTTCCTGTTATTTATTCTTCTGTCTGTTCCCCGTCAACAGCCGACTCTGGGATGTTTGTCCGCTCTCCGGCGTCGGTCTGTTCGCCGGTGCCGGTCTGCTGCGCCTCTGCCACCGACTGCTCATAAGGAACATTGCTGACCTCCGGGTAAAGACTGTGGTCATAGTTAAACGCGCGATAATGAATCGCCGAGTAGGCCATCAGTTCATCCTCCGTCCACAGGAAAATCCGGGGATGGTCACTGACGCGGGGTGTCGTGTCAAAATGATACCACCCGGTTCCCAGATTGACAAGATTCCAGTAGTGTCGCCTTGTGGTGGGAATTTTCTCAATATCCAGATTTTCAATGCCTGCTCTGGTGAGTAATTCCTTGGAGGTTGCAAAGTAAACATAGCAGTCCCCCTGCTTTTTCACCAGTCCTTCCCAGGCTCCCTGCACCCAATTTCCTTTATCGGAATAATCGATATAGCCGATATTGCGTACCACCCAGTTATAGATTGCCTGACATTTATCATATTGTGTCATATCCTGGGTAATAATCTGTGCCAACACTTCATCTGCCAGTCGATCTACCTCGTTAATATCATAGTCCTGCTTCAACACATGCACGGTCACCTGTACCTGGGTGCTGTGTCCCCCTGCATCCGTTGCCGTATAGGTAAGGGGATAATCTCCCGGCGTCTTCAAGTCCACCTGGCTGTTGTCCACCAGAAGCTGTAAATCCTCCATACAGTCATCCGTAACCGTCACACCGGTTTTATAGGATACGGACATTCCCTGATATACCGTCAAATCTTTGGCTCCGGTAATCACCGGGGTATCCACATCCTCCTGTAAGGTTAGCTTCGCCGTCAGATGGACAGTATTCCCGCCTTCATCGGTGAGAAGAATCCGAACCTCCTGTTCTCCCACTTTGGTAAGATCCGGCTCAGTCACAAAGGATGCTGACACCTGTGTCATATCCTGCACATTCTCCACAAAGTCTTCGGCATGGCGTGTCACATTGCAGAAGCTTCCCACATCCCTGGCTGTGCCCACGGGAGGAATTGTATCCACGATATGCAGAACGGTTTTGCCCTGCACGCCGTCCACTTCGGTGAGAATCTCATAGTCTCCCACTGCTGTGGCATCAATCGTGGCTTCCATATCCGTAATAAACTTCGCCTCTCCCTGCACCAGCATAAAATCCCGGATGGTGGGAAACCCGCCTCCTGCCTCGATGGTCAGTTCCTTGACTGCGGGCGATACATAGAGAGAAGCTGACACTTCTGTCACATTATTCCCGGCATCTGTCAAATAGATAGAAACCGGCTGTTCTCCGATTTTCGTAAAGTCGGGTTCCCCGTCCCGGTAGGAAAAGGTCACCTCTGTAGCATCTGACACCTGTGGCACAAAATCCGTCACCCCACAGGTTTCCCCAAGAGTCAATTCCACTTGTTGTCCCTGGGCGATGGGGGCTGTGGTATCTGTCACATAGAGGATGCTTTTATGGGTAAACAGTCCTGTCTTGATTTTCACCGTATAACTGCCGGGTACATGAATATCAACCGGCTCACTGTCTTCAGCGAAAATGGCCTCTGCATCCGGGCGTTTCAAAAAGTCTTGGGGTGTCACTTCCACTCCGGCTTCCACATAACAGGTGCCGTACACCAGACTGTTTTCGTAAATACCAAAGGCTGCCCCTGCCGCTCCTAAAAATACCACCAGAAGCACAAGGACAAGCCATTTCTTTTTTCTTCTATTCTTCTTTTTTCTTCTATTCTTCTTTTTCGCCATCGTTGGCTCTCTTTCCCAGATAGTCAAAGGCTATCCGTTCGCTTCCGTCTGCCAGATAGATGATGCCACACTGCCGGAATCCGTATTTCTTCATGGCATTCTGCATAGGTAGGTTGTCCCGGTGGGTGTCCATCCGCAGATAGCCGCAACGGGCACTGCAAAAGTCAAAGCAGGCTTTCGTTACTCCCTTACTCTGTCCGCTTGACGCCACCTTATGGATCGCTGCATAGGGCAGATCTGAATGCCAGTCTCCCTGCTCAATCACCAGATAGGTAGGATCTACTCCCGGAATGAAAGCAAAGGAACCTACAATCTGCCCTGCCTCCACGCAGACATAGAGTTGTTTCTTCTCGATGTCCCGGTGCAGCAGTTCCTCCTGGGGATAGCCGCCTGCCCACTGGGTGGGGTTTCCGTGGGCTCTCATAAATTTTCTCGCCGCATCATATACTGTTTGGATTTCCGGCAGATCCACTGCCACTGCCTGTCTGATTTCCATTACTTGTCCTCATCTGCGCATGTTTTACGCATGTTATAAATCCTGCATGTTTCTGTGGCTCCGAAGGATTACAATTGTCGGATTTTTAAGTCCTGGGAATATTGGATGTGATTCTGCTCCAAAAATTCCATCGTTCCCGGCTCGTCCTCCGGCTGGCGCACTGCCTCCGGCTCGTGGGCATCACAGCCCAGAATAAAACGACAGCCTTCCTCCACCGCCAGCCGGAAGAACCTGTCACAGGGGTAATTCCGTTTCAAGTGGAAGCCTAGCATGTTGATTTCCAAAGGAATATCCATTTCTTTGGCACAGGCACAAAGACGGCTCATGTGCTTCCGGTAGATTTCATCCTCGCCGGTATAGTTAATTAAATCCGGATGTGCCAGGTAGGAGAATACACCGGTCTGTAAGCCTGCAATCACCTGGTTTACATAAGTTTCTAATCTGGATTCATCCTCGGTGGGATAACCACTGTAAAATCCGGTAGGTTCCTCCGGGGCATGATGCTGCCCCAAAATAAGGTAATCCACGGAACACTTTTTTAACTGTTCCAGTAATTCTTCAAACAAATCCGGAAAGTATTCTGCTTCGAATCCGACCAAAATCTGAATCCGGCCTGCATATTCCTCTTGCAGTGCCCGCAGGGTGCCCACATAGTCGTCCAGTTTCTCCATGGTCATGCGGATGGTGGACACATAGCCATTTTTAAAGGGCTGGGGCACATGGTCAGAAAATCCCAGTGTAGTAAACCCATTGGCAATTGCCTGTTCAATATATTCCCGTTCACTGCCCTTTGCGTGATGGCATCGGGGTGTATGGGTGTGAAAATTTGCAGTTATCATTTGTCTTGTCCTCTCCTGTCTCTACTCTTCTGTCATACAAGTTCTTCTATTTTCTAAAGGGAAGCGAGATACGCCTCGTCGATTTCCCCGGTAAAGCTCACGGCTGCCGGTCCTGTCATATAAACCAGGTCCTTCTCTCTGTCCCACCGGATTTCCAGATCACCACCCAGCAGCTTTACCGTCACATGGTCAGCGGTTTTTCCATTTAAAACGCACGCCACTGCCACGGCACAGGCTCCGGTACCACAGGCAAGGGTTTCGCCCGTTCCCCGCTCCCATACCCGCATCTCTACCGTATGGTCATCCAACACTTTCACAAACTCCGTATTGGTACGGTTAGGGAAGCGCTTATGATTTTCAAAGGAAGGTCCAATCTTTTCGATATCCAATTGGGATAGTTCTCCCAGCCAGGGTGCCTCCTCCATAAAGACTACTGCGTGGGGATTTCCCATGGACACACAGGTCATGTGGTACTCTTTTTCTTCCACAATAATGGGCTCGCTGACCGCCTGCTCTTTTTCCGAAACCACAGGAACACGTTCCGCCAGAAGCTCCGGTGCCCCCATATTTACCCGCACTTTCTGTACTTTTCCGTCCGCTACCGTCAGTTCCAGTGTTTTCACCTTTCCGGCACTGATAACTTTCACGGTAGTTTTCTCGGTCAGTCCGAAGTCATATACATATTTTCCCACGCAGCGGATTCCATTGCCACACATCTCTGCCCGGGTTCCATCTGCGTTGTACATCTCCATCTCAAAATCCGGGGTTTCACCAGAAAGATCTACGCTTTCCATACTCTCGCCCGGCAAATCCATAGCGTCACCGGAATTGATAAAAATGACTCCGTCGGAACCGACTCCAAAATGGCGGTCACTTAAAAGGCGCACCAGCTCCGGCTTTTTCTCCCGGGGAATAGGTTCCTTCGCCCCGTCAATATAAACATAATCATTTCCGCATCCCTGCATCTTGATAAATTTCATAGTAAACCCATGCCTTTCTAAAGCCTCCCGGCTCTGCAACTGCACTGTACTTGTCACGCATGCCTCGTTCCCGGAACGATTTGCTCCCATTGTAGCAAGAAACCCCCTGTAAAACAACTGTAAAAATGCAAGCATCAGGTTTTGACCTATAAGCATATTGTTTCGTGGTAATTTATAGGTTGATTTTCTGAACACTGAGCAGACTTCGACCTATAAACATAATCCTCTACCACTTCTTATAGGTCATTTTCCGTGTTTATACAATAAAATCGTCCCTTTCTTGCAGAAATTTGACCTATAAAACCAATTTCTACTTGCTCTTATAGGTCAGACCTGCAAATAGACGCTCTAAAACTACCTATAAGAAATAAGTTTTGATATTGTTTATAGGTTAAAAGTTATAATTATGTAAACCATATAACTTTCCTAAAAAGAACTCCCGAAACCTCTGCACCCACGCAGATATTTCGGGAGTTTAACTACGGAACATGGTCAGCACCATCTGGGAGGTCTCCAGCAGATTAGTACCGCTGTCCATGCTGCATTTCTGAATATAACGGTGGGCTTCCTCCTCCGTCATATTATTTCGTTCCATCAAAAGATGTTTGGCCTCAAGGATCATCTTCTGTTCTTCGGGATTCCGCTCTCTCGGCTGTGCCCTGCGTTTCCGCTTACGCCGTTCCATGGTTTCCACCATCATGGAAACCGTTTCCAGCAGATCATGTACCTTTAGGGGCATAGCCAGACTGATGATGTCACCGCAGGATCGTTCACTGAGAACCCGCCCCGAGGCAATGAGCAGCATTTCAAACTCTTCCGGCAGATAGGATTGTAAATCCGAATAAATCATATCCACCAGTCGGTATCCACATATCACAATCCCTCCCGGAAGATTATCCACCTGACTCATTGCCTGGGCACCAGTCGTACATACCGCGGTCACCGAAAAACCGTTTTTAACCAGAAGACCTTTGATGCCTCTGGCTTCCTCCGGCTTTGGAAAGACCACAATAATGTTTGTCACAGGTATTCCTCCTTAGTATCGGTTCAAATAATGGGAAATCTCCCACTCCGTCACCTGGGCGCGGTAGGATTGCCACTCTTCCTTTTTCGCTTCGATATACTTGTGATAAACATGTTCGCCCAAAATTTCTTCCATCAGGGGATCCTGTTCCAATGCTTCGATGGCCTCTAACAACGTTCCCGGGATTTCCTCAATCTTGCGGGCGTCCTTTTCTTCCTGGGACATTTCAAAAATATTACAGTCCACGCTGGTAGGGGGCATCAGCTTCTGCTCAATTCCTTCCAGTCCCGCTCCCAGGCATACTGCCAATGCCAGGTAGGGATTCGCTGCCGGATCAGGGCTGCGGAGTTCAATTCTCGTGCCCTCTCCGGCTGCTGCCGGGATACGAATCAGGGGACTGCGGTTTTTCGCACTCCATGCGATATGTACCGGAGCTTCATAACCGGGAACCAGTCGTTTGTAGGAATTGATCAATGGATTGACAACCGCTGTAATTGCTTTCATATGCTTCATCAGTCCGCCGATGAAATAATAGGCTTCTTTGCTCAGGCCGTTATCATCCTCACTGTCGGCAAAAATATTTCTGCCATTATGATACAGCGACATATTGATATGCATGCCGGAGCCATTGACACCATATACCGGTTTGGGCATAAACGTGGCATGGAGTCCATGCTGCTTGGCAATGGATTTCACTGCCAGCTTGAAAGTCATAATATGATCCGCTGTCGTCAAAGCCTCATCATATTGAAAATCAATTTCGTGCTGGGAGGGTGCCACCTCATGATGGGATGCCTCCACTACAAACCCCATATCCTCCAGTGTCATGACCATATCCCGGCGGGCATTCTCTCCGAAATCCATAGGACCCAAATCAAAATAACCCGCCTGCTCATAGGTAATAGTGGTGGGCAGACCGTTCTCATCGCTCTGGAATAAGAAAAATTCACATTCCGGTCCTACCTTAAAGGTGTAGCCCTGGTTCGCAGCCTTTGCAATGGCGCGCTGCAATACGTATCGGGGATCCCCCTCGAAGGGCGTTCCATCCGGGCGATATACATCACAGATTAAACGAGCTACTTTTCCCTGCTGGGGTCTCCAGGGAAAAATCTCCAGTGTATTGTAATCCGGATATAAATACATATCCGATTCTTCAATTCGTGCAAATCCTTCAATGGACGAGCCGTCAAACATACACTGGTTGTTTAACGCACGCTCCAGCTGGGATGCTGTGATTGCCACATTTTTCAGATTTCCGAAAATATCCGTAAACTGTAAACGGATAAATTCCACATCCTCTTCTTCCACAAGACGGATGATATCTTCCTTCGTGTAATTTTTCATCGTTTCCTCCA
>USSP01000060.1 GCA_900557385.1 uncultured Lachnospiraceae bacterium | reverse complement strand
CCGCTCTGCTAACTGACAGACCAGTGCAAGATCACTGCAATGCATTCTGTCCAGAACCCATCTGCTCTCTGATACATAGCTTAAATCGGAAATATTGTCCGCATCCAATGCGATAAAATCCCCGTGCTGCATCTGTTCCAGATAGACACCGGCATATTCCACCTTTTCTGGGTTGGGTACATAGCGGTCGTACCCCATAGGGTCAAAGGCAAAAAACATAAGCACTACTGCGGACACCAATGCTGCCACTCCCATGGAAGGTAAATGATGCAGCGGAGCCTTTAAATCGAACTCATAAATCATTTCAATGATACAATGTCCCAGAACCAAGCCTACCACCAGTCCAAATACCTCAAAGACCATTGGGTTGTAGGACAAGCTTCGGAACACCAGTCCGAAGGTCAGGGAAATCGGCACCAGCATAATCATTTTCAGAGGCTGCTTGATTGCCGGAAAGGCAATGGCTTTGCCTGCGGCTTCTGATCCCCGTTTCCGGTATAAGACATAACCGATTGCCATGAAAATCACGATTAAAAGCAATGTTCTGGGAAGTGCTCCCCAGCTGGTCTGTGCTGCAATGGTTTCCCGGATTCCTTTCTCGCTAAGTTCCCGGTAGCCTACCCAGCTTGCATCATTGACAAACCACACCCAGGTAACGATCGGTGTCGTCCACAGCTTGGTGGCCGATAATACGCTGGCAGACAGATAGGAATAATGCTCAAAAAAGCTGGAAAAATGTTCCTGCACCAGTAAACGCAGCAATACCTCATACCCGGCAATCACAGCCGTTCCCAATAGGGTCACAACCAGATTTCCGGTCAGCATCACTGCCAGAAGTGTCACCGCAAAGCCTGCCATGAACCCAATGAGATTAAAAGCTACATCCAGCATCACCCATGTAAAGAATGTACCATTCATGCAATGATACAGAGCTGCAATACCCGCAGCCGCCAAAACACAAACCAGATGAATCACTGCATACATCAGGAAACTGTTTAACACGATAACCCAGAATCTCCGGGTTTTACTTACCGGCACGCTGTGATACAAATCCACCTTTTTCCGGTTATTCAGATAAGAAAATCCCTGCATTGCTGCCAGTACTCCGAAAAAAATTGCCAGAATAACAGGCACCGTAGAAACTCCCATCAAACCGTTCAGGCGAGAAAAGATCTGGGAACCATTGATTTCCCCTGCCGGCATCCGCAAGTCATTGATTTTATTATTAGACAGCACCATAGTCACTGCCACTGGATATTCAAAAATCTGTATGAGAAGCAAAAGCAAAGGATACCACATCCTGCGTCTCATATTCTCTCTCATACTAATTAAGAATGAGTTTTTTGATGTCATAGCCGATTACCTCCGTCTCACTGATAAAAATTTCCTCTAAGGATAAAGGCAGGACCTCGCAGAAAATGGTGTCTACCGATGCCAGCAGATTGGTAACATCCTCTCTGGAACCTCTTACGGTAATAGTAACAAGCGCACCTCTGTGATCTACCTTCATCACATTCAGGCTCTGCATGATCTTCTGCTCTTCTTCCTTGTCGGCAAATACGCACTGTACCTTCTGGATATTGCACTTCATGTCCTCCAGATCCTTAGACAACAGTACACCGCCCTTATGTAACAGACCCACATGGTCACAGATGTCCTCCAATTCCCGCAGATTGTGGGAGGCAATGATGGGAGTCAGCCCTCTCTCTTCCATTTCGTTTGCAAAAATCGACTTCACACCCTGACGCATGACCGGGTCAAGACCATCAAAGGTCTCATCACAAAACAGATATTTCGTTCCCGCACAGATGCCTAAAAGCAATGCTGCCTGTTTTTTCATTCCTTTGGAAAAGGTATTGATCTTTCTCTTTTTATCCAGTTCAAAATGCTCTAAATATTGATAAAATTTATCTCTGTTGAAATTATCATAAATACTGCTATAATAATGCTCCATATCCCGTAAGGTGGCATTACTGAAAAAGTAAGGCTCGTCAGGAATAAAGAAAAACAGTTTCTTGGACTCCACATTGTCATAAACTTCCTTTCCGTCAATGAGAATTTCCCCACCATCCGGTTTCAGTACACCGGTAATCATTCGCATAATGGTACTTTTTCCTGCACCATTGGTTCCAATCATTCCGAATACGCAGCCCTCTTTAATTTTGACGCTCACATCGTTCACTGCCACAATCTCTTCAAAATGTTTACTTACATGTGTCAGTTCGATCATTGCACTCCACCCTCTTTCTTAAATACTTCTTCAACGATCTGTAATAACTCGTCTTTCGTTACGCCGGACTCCATCGCCTGCATGGCTTTCTGTCGGAACACTTCCAGCTGCTGGCTTCGCCGTTTTGCCTTTAACTCTTCATCATAGGAGACGAAATTTCCCCGTCCCTTCACGGTATAAATATATCCCCGTCGTTCCAGTTCCGCATAAGCTTTCTGTATGGTGTTCGGATTGATAGAAAGCTCCATTGCCAGACTTCGTACCGATGGCATTTGATCTTCCGGTTTAAGAACGCCCCGTTCGATTAATACCTGAAATCGTTCCACGATCTGTTCATATAAAGGACGATTATCTTTATAATCAATGACGATCACACAAGTACACCTCCTTTTCTTTATTGCTTTGCTGCATTCAAGATAGCATGCTAACTGTATTATGTCAAGTAGTACACATGGTATGCTAAGAAAGTTTTAAGAAATTTCTCATCACGGAACGGATTGACTTTTATTTTCATACCCGATAAACTGAAAATACATTTGAATTCTTGGTAACCCGTTATAAATTGCAGAAAGAGTGAGGCCAGATTGATTAAAAACCTGTTACTGAAAAATAAGAAACTCAAAGAAAAAATTGACGAATCCATTCAGGCAGTAGTTCCCATCACCATGATTGTACTATTGCTGAGTATCTTTCTTGTCCCTATGGAAACAGGAACCATTGCCATGTTTCTGGTAGGCGCTTTTATGTTGATCATCGGCATGGCTTTCTTCCAGCTGGGCGCCGAGATGTCCATGACTCCCTTAGGTGAGGGCGTGGGTGCCCAGATTATGAAAACCAAACGGCTTCCCGTTTTAATTTGGGTCTGCTTTGTGATGGGCGTAATCATCACGATTGCGGAGCCAGATTTACAGGTTCTTGCCAATCAGGTTCCTTCCATTCCCAACGAAACACTGATCTGGACTGTTGCACTGGGCGTAGGTGCCTTTCTGGTGTTAGCAGTTCTGCGTATTCTTTTTAAGCTGCGGCTTTCCCTTCTACTTTTCATTCTGTATATTGCCGTATTCCTGTTGTCCTTTGTGGCTCCCGCAGACTTTATCTCGGTGGCATTTGACTCCGGCGGTGTGACCACCGGTCCCATGACGGTTCCCTTTATCATGGCAATCGGTGTAGGTCTTTCTTCCATCCGAAGCGATAAGAACGGAGCCAGCGACAGTTTCGGTCTGGTATCCCTATGCAGCATCGGTCCTATCGCCATGGTGCTTTTACTGGGTATCTTTTACCATCCCACCGGTGCCTCTTACAATGCTACAGAAATTCCTGATGTCATAACCATGCAGGATGTCATGCGGCAGTTTGTACATATGCTTCCCGACTATGCCAAAGAGGTGCTTTCCTCTATTTTCCCGGTTCTGGTCGTGTTCCTTCTCTTTCAGGCAACCTCCAGAAGATATCACAAGAACCAAATGATTAAAATGCTCATGGGCTTTTTATATACCATTATCGGATTGATCCTGTTTCTCACCGGTGTCAATGTAGGATTTGCCCCGGTAGGAAGTCTGTTAGGCAGCAGCCTGGCGGCACGTTCCTGGAAATGGGCGCTTGTTCCCATCGGTGCGCTCATCGGTTATTACATTGTAAAAGCAGAGCCTGCCGTGCAAGTGTTAAATAAACAGGTGGAAGACATTACCAACGGTTCCATCTCCCGTAATGCCATGAATACCTGCCTTTCCATCGGTGTTGCATCCTCTGTGGCCCTCGCCATGGTTCGTGTACTCACCGGTTTGAATATTTATTTTCTATTGATTCCCGGTTACATGATCGCACTGGCCCTTACCAAATTCGTACCCAAAGTATTTGTCGGTATTGCCTTTGACTCCGGCGGTGTTGCCAGTGGTCCCATGACCTCCACTTTCCTTCTGCCCCTCGCTATGGGTGCCTGTACCGCAGTCGGAGGAAACGTGGTTACCGATGCTTTTGGTGTCGTTGCCATGGTTGCCATGGCTCCCCTGATTGCCATCCAGATTATGGGGGCATGGTATCAATTCAACCAGAAGAAGACTTCCGAAGCACCTGCTATCGCCAATATTGACGACAATATCATCATCGATATGGAGGAGGAATAGGCATGGATTTTATGAAACACAACACGGCACATAAACCGGCATTCCGTTGTCTGGTCATTATCATTGATGCCAACATCCGCAACCGGCTGGCAGAGTTTCTCACGGATTCCGGAATTCCCATCTACTACCAGATGCACGGAATCGGCACTGCCAGTTCTGATTTTTTAAATCTCTGCGGACTGGGAGATACCAACAAAGCCATTATGATCTGCTTTGTACCAAGACACCGGGTTAAAATGCTTCTCGCAGAAATGAATCAGGCATTACAGCTCCATAAAAAGGGCACCGGAATTGCAATCAGCATCCCTTTAAACGGCGCACAGGGCTGGCTTTATAAAATACTTAGTACCATGGATTCGGAACAGATGGAAACAGGACTTGAACATGAGGTGAAAAAGATGAGTGAAACCATTACACATGCAATGATTCTGGTAACCGCAAGACACGGCTACAGTGATGATATTATGCGAACTGCAAGAGCGGCCGGTGCCACCGGTGGTACGATTTTAAAGGGTCTGCGTTGCAGCCCTGCAGAGGCTGCCACCCACTTCGGTATCTCTCTTCAGGACGAACAGGAAATCGTGGCCATCGTGGTTCCCAGAGAAAAAAAGACAGAAATCATGACAGCAATCAGTACCCAGCACGGTATCAATACACCGGCTCAGAGCATCGTTCTCTCCCTGCCGGTAGATGCTATTATGGGATTATAAATTTTCACGCATAATTTTTCGTTTTCAGGGCATCCTCTCTGTTAATAGCTTATGGTAGTTTCCGAAAGGATGTGGCAATGATGCGTGAAGTCAGCAGTTCTCTCAAAGAAAATAAAGCATATTTCGACGGCAGCCTCCAGATCAATCAAAGTTTTGATCTGATTAACCGCCCTCTTCAGATCGGCGGTAGGGATGCCGTCCTTTATTTTATAAACGGATTCTGCAAAGAGGATCTGATGCAGAAAATACTTCAATACTTTCTGGGTCTGAAGGCAGAGGAAATGCCACAGGATGCAGAAAATATGATCCGTACTCTGGTTCCCCATGTAGAGGTTTCTGTCTCCGGTGACTGGGATTTTCTCACCCATAATCTCCTGTCAGGTCTGGTCGTTATATTCATTGATGGATACACAGAAGGAATTATCCTGGATGCCAGAGATTATCCGGCCCGCAGTGTGGATGAACCGGACAAGGACAAAGTTCTGCGAGGCTCCAAGGATGGTTTCGTGGAAACCGTTCTCCAAAACACGGCTCTCATCCGTCGCCGCATCCGTAGTACCGATCTTCATTTAGAGATTCTCAATGCCGGAAAAAGTTCGGAGACCGATATCGTTCTATGCTACATGAACTCCCGTGTCGACCATGACTTTCTGGAAGAAATCCGCAAGCGGATCACCAATATTCAGGTAGATGCTCTTACTTTAAACCAGGAAAGTCTGGCAGAATGCATCTACCATAGACGATGGTATAATCCCTTTCCCAAATTTAAGTTTACAGAGCGTCCTGACACAGCTTCCGCTCAAATTCTGGAAGGCGATATCGTTATTCTGGTTGACAACTCTCCTTCTGCCATGATCCTTCCCACCAGTATTTTTGACATGCTGGAAGAAGCGGATGATTACTATTTTCCTCCAATCACAGGCAGTTATCTGCGAATCACCCGCTTTCTTATTGCTTTGATGACTTACTTTCTGACCCCGACCTTTTTATTATTTACCATGTACCCCCAATGGCTTCCCGCCGGTTTTTCCTTTATCCTTGTGCAGGATACGGTAAACATCCCCCTTCTCGCCCAGTTTCTATTGCTGGAACTGGCTATTGATGGTTTGAAGCTTGCCGCAATCAATACTCCGAATATGCTCAGTACGCCTCTCTCCGTCATGGCAGCACTGGTACTGGGCGAATTCTCCGTCAACAGCGGCTGGTTTAATGCCGAAGTCATGCTCTATATGGCTTTTGTGGCGATTGCCAACTATACACAGAACAGCTATGAATTTGGCTATGCCATGAAATTCATGCGTATCATTACGTTAATCACCACATCCTTCCTGGGAATCTGGGGCTATATCGGTGGCATCACTTTTACCTTCTGCTGCCTGTTATTTAATAAAACCATCGCCGGACGAAGCTATCTGTATCCACTCATTCCCTTTGATGGAAATATGCTTTGGAAAAGACTTATCAGGCGTCGACTTCCCGGCTCCTACCCGCCTCCCGATCCGGATATAAAAAATCACTAATGCTTCATCTCCTCGAAGTGCACATCCTTGCGAAGTATTTTGTTTGATAGGAAATTCCTATCAAACATAAAAGGGACAGATTTTCATCTGTCCCCTGCACTCCGGCTACTGAATACCTGTACTGCCAAATCCCCCCCGGGCAGGTCCATCCAGGTTTTCTACTTCATCAAATACAATTTTCGGTTGGTGCTTCTGAATACGGAACTGGCAAATTCTGTCATTTACATGAATCTGGGTGTCACGCACTGCATACACCGGATATCGGTAAACATCATCATTACCACAATACGTTTCGTCGATGACACCGATACTGTTGGTCTGAATAATTCCAAAATTCTTAAAGGTAGAACTTCGAGGCGCAATGATGGCTTCATACCCCTCCGGCAGCTTCATGGAAATTCCCAGGTTAATCAACCGAAACTCTCCCTTTTTTAACTCCACATCCTCTGCCGCACGTAAGTCGATCCAGTCGCTCTTTCCATCTATGTAGGTTAATTTATCAATTTTATCGGTATGGTATTTAATCTTGATGGTTTCTGTCATCACAAACGTTCTCCTTTATTCGCCACAGCCACAAGGCATGACATCCTCTTTATTCTTGATTTCACGGTCATACTCCGGACAATGAAGCCAGACTTTTCCTTCGGGATCCTGCAAAGTCTTTTGTACATCAATGACCCGTTGGTTTTTGCTTCCCTTCCACCGTAGGGTATTATCCTTTTCTTCCACGACAAATTCTCCATCCACTACTACATCCAAAAGTGGCATTAATGGGTCGTTTTGGATTTCTTCCCACAGAGATCCGGTATATAACCAGATGGTTTTCTTAGGATATTTCTCCCGGATTTCTCCGGCCAGTTCCCTTATTCCCACAATATTGGCCGGATGTAAAGGATCCCCGCCACTAAAAGTAATTCCACTGATATAGCTTTTATCCAGTTGGTCAAAGATTTCCTGTCTCGCCGCCTCATCAAATAAAAGTCCGCCCTCCGAATCCCAAGTAATGGGATTCTGACATTCTTTACAGCAATGGTCACAGCCGGATACCCAAAGTACCACACGCAGTCCATCACCATTTAACATATCTTCTTTCGTAATATTATGATAGCGCAATGCTCTATCCCCCGTTTGCTGATTTAAATTCTAATGCTTACATGGATTTCCGTTCTGCAATCTCTGCCATTTTAGCATCGGAAAGTCTGGTGTCTCCATGCACTCTGGAATATGCAAGATAACCATTCATCCGGTCAATCTTGGTAAGGTTTCTACTACCGCATTTCGGGCATACATCCATCTCCAGTTCCTGGTGTCCACAATCATCACAATAGGCCAGGGACAGATTTACGCCTTCATAAAAGCCCATATCCATGGCACGGCGCACCAGTGTTTTGATGGCTTCCGTATTGTAGCTGATGGGATATTTCACATACTGGATTTTACCGCCATTGCTTAATTCCCAGAAACGATATTCTTTATCCTGTTTCTCAATCGGCGTGATATCCTCCGTTACATGACAGTGGAAACTGTTGGACACATACTCTCTGTCCGATACGCCCTCCACGATACCATATTTGGCGCGGAACTGTTTCACCTGAAGTCCACAGAGATTCTCTGCAGGCGTTCCGTAAATGGCATAGAGATTGCCATCCTCCTCCTTAAATTCCGCCACTTTCTGGTTGATATGCTCCAATACTTCCAATGCGAACTGTCCGTCCTCCACCAGAGATTTTCCATTGTATAATTCCTGCAATTCATTAAAGGCAGTGATGCCAAAGCTTGCTGTTGCGGTCTTTAAAATAGGCTTGATCTTGTCATGAAGCTGCAGATGTCCACCCAAAAATCCACCTTCACAATAGGCTAAGGGGTTGGTAGACGCACGCATTTCTCCTAAATAGGCATAGGTACGGATATGAAGCTGACGGATCAGATTCAGATAATAATCCAGAACTTCATAGAAGTCCTTGCTCTCTTTTCTTGCCTTGGCAAGTATCATCGGCAGATGTAAGGACACTGCACCGATATTAAACCGTCCTACAAAAACCGGTACATCGTTATCATCTGCGGGATGCATGCCGCCTCTCTCATACCAGGGAGACAGAAATGCCCGACAGCCCATGGGGGAAATTACCTTGCCATAACGTTTGTACATGCTGGCAATATACCCTTTTCCCGTGAGACTGAGCCAATCCGGATACATGGTTTTTGCAGAGCATTCAATACCCGCTTCAAATACATCCTCTAACGGGCCACCCTCTCCGTGAAGGTTTTCATCGTATAAAAAGACAATCTTCGGGAAAAGAACCGGTTTCTTATGATCACGCTTTCCCTGTCCCTCTCGTCTTACATTCAATAATTTAATGGATGCCATCTTGGCAAAACGCCCGGTACCCAATCCTGCTGTCACCGTAATAAAAGGATAATCGCCACGGCTGCTGGCTACTGTATTGAACTTATATTCCCAGCCCTGGAAGCCCTGTTCAAACTCCTTTTCCACATCCTTGACCGCCTGCTC
>USSP01000059.1 GCA_900557385.1 uncultured Lachnospiraceae bacterium | reverse complement strand
CTGCCGAAACTGGAGGAACTTTTACTGGCGGCGGCAGAGGAAGCCGGGAAAATGCAGTTAAAAGAGACCGGAACCGAGCATATGCTGTTAGCAATTTTAAAAGACACGTCATGTGTGGCATATAAGATTTTGCTGGCGTCAGGTGCGCCCATTCAGAAGCTTTATACAGACATTATTCTCACGACCGGCGGTGATATGGTACAGGCAAAAAATGAACTGATTGCCAGCCGTTCCCGCAACAAGAAAAATTCGGGTACTCCGACATTAGACCAGTATGCCAGAGATTTGACGCAGTATGCAAAGGACGGAAAACTGGATCCGGTATTAAATCGTGACGATGAGATTGAGAGTGTGATTGGAATTCTCAGCCGGCGCATGAAAAATAATCCGTGTTTGATTGGTGAGCCGGGTGTTGGTAAGACGGCAATTGTGGAAGGACTGGCATCCCGTATTGTGGATGGTGCGGTGCCGGATACATTGGAACAAAAAAGAATTCTTACATTGGATTTGTCCGGCATGGTTGCCGGTTCGAAATACCGTGGCGAATTTGAGGAACGAATCAAAAGGGTCATCGGAGAGGTCATTGAGGATGGAAACATTATTCTTTTCCTGGATGAAGTGCATACCATCATCGGTGCCGGCGGAGCGGAGGGAGCCATTGACGCTTCCAATATCCTGAAACCTTCCCTGGCGCGGGGCGAAATCCAGTTGATCGGAGCCACTACCATCGCCGAGTATCGCAAATATATCGAAAAGGATGCGGCACTGGAACGGCGTTTCCAGCCGGTTACGGTGGAAGAACCTAATGTGGAGGAAAGTATTGCCATCCTGAAGGGCGTGGCAGGTCGCTACGAGGATCATCACCGGGTGAAAATTACAGAGGAAGCGATTGAAGCAGCCGTCCGCCTTTCCAATCGCTATATCAATGATCGTAATCTTCCGGATAAAGCCATTGATCTCATAGATGAAGCAGCTTCTGCCGTGCGCCTGCGTACACTGAAGACACCGGAAAAACTCAATGAGATGGCAGCACAGATCCGGGAACTGGATCTGCAGATCGAAAATGCTTTAAAAACGGAAGCATTTACCAAGGCCAGTGAACTGAAACAGGAACAGGATCAGCTGATTCGGAAATACAACCGTATGGAAGAGAAGATCCACAAAGATAACGAAGAAAAGCGTTATGAGGTGACAGAAGCCGATATTGCGGAAGTCGTTGCCATGTGGACGAAAATTCCGGTGAAAAAGATTGCAGAGAAGGAAAGTGAGCGTCTTTTAAAACTGGAATCCATCCTGCACAAACGCGTGATTGGACAGGAGGAGGCAGTTACTGCCGTGGCGAAGGCGATGCGCCGTGGCAGAGTAGGCTTACAGGATCCCAACAGACCCATCGCTTCGTTCTTGTTTTTGGGACCTACCGGTGTAGGTAAGACCGAACTTTCCAAAGCATTGGCAGAGGCAATGTTTGGTTCGGAAAACGCACTGATCCGTGTGGATATGTCTGAGTATATGGAAGGGCATTCTGTGTCCAAGATGATCGGTTCACCGCCGGGATACGTGGGATTTGAAGAAGGGGGACAGCTTTCTGAGAAAATTCGCCGGAACCCCTATTCCGTTGTTCTCTTTGATGAGATAGAGAAAGCACATCCCGATGTGTTTAATGTACTACTTCAGGTCTTGGATGACGGACATATCACCGACTCCAAAGGACGAAAGGTCAGCTTTAAGAACACCATTTTGATCATGACCTCCAATGCGGGAGCAAATCGTATTATAGAGCCGAAGAATTTAGGTTTTAATGCAAAGCCCTCCGAAAAACAGGATTATGAAAAAATGAAGAGTGGTGTGATGGAAGAGGTCAAACGGATCTTCAAGCCGGAATTCATTAATCGTATTGATGAAATCATGGTGTTCCATCCTTTGAATAAGGAAAATATGAAGGAAATCGTGACCCTTTTAGCGAAGCATCTCAGTGCCCGCTGTGAGGCGCAGATGCAGATTCATCTCACGCTTTCGCCTCAGTGTAAAGAGTATATTGTAGATAAATATGCCGATTACAAAATGGGAGCAAGACCCTTGAAACGTGCGATCCAGAACACGATTGAGGATCAATTGGCGGAGGAAATTCTCAGCGGCAGAATCAAATCCGGAGATAAAGTAGTAGCCGGAATCAAAAATAAGGAAATCACTTTCACAGTGAAATAACCGGAAGAAAATAAAAACAACATAAAGTATAAAGGTAGATACAGGAGGATGAAGCAATGGCAGCACAATTACTTTGCACAGAACAGGATGGAACTTTAAGCTTTGGAAATCACAAACTGGAGCAGAAAGCAAAACAGGAGGATTTCGAGCATGGTGGAGACATCTACAAGGTAAAAACCTATGCTACCATGACGAAACTGGAGAAAAACGGTCTGTTCGCATATGAATCCGTACCGGGAACCACAGTTTCTCATTTTAAAGAGACCGAAACAGGCGTAGAGTTTCAGGTAACCGGCGATGCAGATGCAGAAATCACATTGGGCTTAAAAGAAGATACCGAGTATGAAGTTTTCATAAATGGAAACAGTATTGGTAAGATGACTACCAATCTGGGCGGAAAGCTTTCTTTAAGCGTTGAATTAGCAGAAGCGGATGTAGTATCCGTTAAGGTGAACGAATAATTTATGGCAAATGCAAAAAAGACAACGGTATTCTTCTGCCAGGAATGTGGTTACGAGTCTTCCAAATGGATGGGACAGTGCCCCGGCTGTAAAAGCTGGAACAGCTTTGTAGAAGAACCCATTGCAAAAATCCGTCCGCAGACCACCAGAGGAATTGGCGGCATTGCGAATGGCAAAGCGCCCAAGCCTCTCACCATGAAGGAAATCGACCTGCGGGAAGAGGATAAAATGTTGACGGGAATCGGTGAACTGGATCGCGTTCTGGGAGGAGGCATCGTTCCCGGCTCCCTGATACTGGTAGGGGGTGATCCGGGAATCGGCAAGTCCACGCTGTTGTTGCAGGTGTGTCACCAGCTTTCCGATGCCGGAACGAAGGTGTTGTATATTTCCGGAGAGGAATCCCAGAAACAGATAAAAATGCGGGCAGAGCGGATCGGAGAGTTTACGGACGATTTGAAAGTGCTGTGTGAGACCAATCTGGATTTGATTCGGGAAATGATAGAACGGGAAGAACCTGCAGTGGTGGTAATTGATTCCGTACAGACGATGTACCGGGAGACGGTTACGGCAGCACCGGGCAGTGTATCCCAGGTTCGAGAAGCAACCGGACTTCTGCTGCAGCTGGCAAAAGGGCTGGGGGTTGCGATCTTCATTGTAGGTCATGTGACTAAGGATGGAACGGTGGCAGGTCCCCGCGTGCTGGAACACATGGTAGATACCGTGCTGTATTTTGAAGGAGACAGACATGCCTCCTACCGACTGCTGCGAGGGGTAAAAAACCGTTTTGGCGCAACGGATGAAATCGGTGTTTTTGAAATGACAGAGCAGGGACTTACCCAGGTAAGCAACCCTTCTGAATATATGTTGAATGGGCGTCCGGAAGGGGCGGCAGGCTCCATCGTGTCCTGCTCCATGGAAGGGACAAGACCCATTCTTCTGGAAATTCAGGCATTGGTGTGCCACAGTAATTTCGGAATTCCCCGGAGACAGGCAGCAGGTACCGACTTTAATCGTCTGAACCTGCTGATGGCGGTACTGGAAAAACGAGTGGGATTACAGATGTCGGACTGTGATGCCTATGTGAATCTGGCAGGCGGTATGAAAATTACAGAGCCGGCGATGGATCTGGGCATTGCACTGGCCGTGGTATCCAGCTTTAAAAATCGTGCCATTGACGAACATACGCTCTGCTTTGGAGAGATAGGCTTAAGTGGTGAGGTTCGTGCTGTCAGTATGGTGGAGGGCAGAGTCAAGGAAGCGAAAAAACTTGGCTTTACCACCTGTATCCTGCCTGCGGCAAATCTGGAAACGGCGAAAAAGGTTGATGGAATCCGCCTGTTGGGCGTAAGATCCATCCGGGATGCTATGGATCTGATTTAAAAAAAATAGAATTGAGGAAGCAATCATGTTGGAATTAAAAGACATCTGCTTTGATGTGAGTGCAGAGGATGACAAGTCTTCTGCAGGAAAAGAAATTCTGAAGAATATTAATCTCAAAATTGACGAGCGTTTTGTGGCGCTGACCGGTCCCAACGGGGGAGGAAAATCCACCCTGGCCAAAATTATTTCCGGTATACTGCTACCCACTTCCGGGAAAATATATCTGGATGGAGAGGATATCACAGAGGCTTCCGTGACAGAGCGTGCCAATAAAGGAATCAGCTATGCCTTTCAGAAGCCGGTAACGTTTAAAGGCTTGACGGTCAAGGATTTATTGAGTCTTGCATCGGGAAAACAGGCATCCATCAGTGAAATCTGCGATATCTTGTCGGAGGTTGGTCTGTGTGCCAGAGATTATGTCAACCGGGAACTGAATGATTCTTTGTCCGGAGGTGAGTTAAAGCGTATCGAAATTGCCATGGTCATGGCAAGAGGAACCAAGCTTTCCATCTTTGACGAGCCGGAGGCAGGCATTGATCTTTGGAGCTTCCAGAACCTGATTCAGGTTTTCGAGAAGATGTACAAGCAGATCAATGGAACGATTCTCATTATTTCCCACCAGGAACGGATTTTAAATATTGCAGACAAGATTATTGTCATTGCAGATGGTCAGATTCAGAAGCAGGGTACCAGAGAAGAGATTTTGCCGGGACTTTTGAACGGACAGGGTACGTGTAGTGTACTCACCAAGAAAATGTAGGAGGTAGGACAGAATGGATGCGATTCAAAAGACGCTGTTAGAAGAAATTTCAGGTCTGCATGAAATGCCTGCCGGTGCATATAATATTCGGGCAAACGGCAAACTGGATTCCCGGCAAACGACGGAACACATTAATATTGTCACCAAGACGGATAAGCCCGGAATTGACATTATTATCAAGCCGGGAACGAAAAAGGAAAGTGTTCATATTCCCGTGGTACTGACGCAGACGGGATTGACGGATTTGGTTTATAACGATTTTTATATCGGAGAAGACTGTGATGTGACGATCGTGGCAGGCTGCGGTATCCACAATGGCGGTGACCAGAAAAGCCAGCATGACGGAATTCACAGCTTTTATGTAGGAAAAAATGCAAAACTGAAATATGTGGAGAAACACTACGGAGAAGGCGAAGGAACCGGTGAGCGGATTTTAAACCCGGAAACCATTGTGGAACTGGGCGAAGGCGCTTATATGGAGATGGAAACAGTTCAAATCCGCGGAGTGGACTCTACTGTGCGGAAAACCCGCGCCAAGCTGGATAAAGATGCCACACTGGTGATTCATGAGAAAATCATGACCCACGGCAAGCAGTATGCGAAAACTGATTTTGCAGTGGAAATGGACGGGGAAGGTTCCAGTGTCAATCTGGTGTCCCGTTCGGTTGCCCGGGATGAGTCCAAGCAGGAATTCGTCTCGGTCATCAACGGAAATAATCGTTGTGCCGGTCACTCGGAGTGTGATGGCATTATCATGGAGCATGGCTGTGTAACGGCAATGCCGGCTCTGACTGCCAACCATCTGGATGCCAGCCTGATTCATGAGGCAGCAATCGGAAAGATTGCAGGCGAGCAGTTAATAAAACTGATGACATTGGGATTGACAGAAAGTGAAGCTGAGGAACAGATTATCAATGGCTTCTTAAAATAAAGGGTGCAATAGGATGGGAATTTTTCTGAAAAACTATGAACGTAAAAACTGGCAGGAGGCGATACCGCTTCACCTGGTCTGGCAGGAAGAGAAAAGAACGGATGATGATTTATTCGTACACTTTGTGCCGCCGCTCTTTTCCCTCAAAAAAGGAATTCCGGCGGTGCTCGTAGTAAACGGAGAGAAGCGGATTCCTTTGTCGGAGTCCCATGCAGTCCTGGTGACGGAGTTACTGCGCGGGCTTTTTTCCATGCCGGGTGTGAAGAACCGGGAAGAGGACGGAGCCTTACTTCTGGGAGCAAATCAGCTGGAAGATGCAGTTTTTCTGGCAGCGGTGAGGAGCAGTAAGCTGTTACATAACAAACCGGAGGCGTTAGGGGAGCAGTTAGTTACGATATGTAAAGCCGTGAAAGCGGTGGCGGATGGAGAGAAAGAACCGAAGGAAACCCTGGATTACTTATCCTATCTGCCTTATTACCGCGCTCCTTACCGTGCCTATCTGCTCCTGGATGAGAGTCTTTCCAACGGCACCTGGAAACGGATCATGGACAGACTGGTGGAAGCCGGTGTGACGAAATTACTGTTTGGCTGTGCCGGCGAGGCGGAAATTCCCCGGAAAGATGTGGAGGATTTACTCCATTTTGAAAAAAATACGGTATGCGTGATGGCAGACAGAGAGACACAGCTTTCTCCCCTGTATGATTTGCTGGTGGATGAAAAAGGCAATGTGCTGCGTCAGGAGGATGCAAGCCCGGTAGGAAATCTACTGAAACAGCCCTTCTATGAGATTTGGCAGTGTGCAGATCTTCTGGAAGAGCGTATGCAGGCAGCACAATAAGCTGATGTTTCATGTCAGGGAAGAAATGAGCCGGGTGTGTGAAACCGGGAATGGGGGTAACGATGGCATTTATTAAGAAAAAAGAACTCCGTGCGATGGAGAAAAAGCAAGAGAAAATGGAAAAGGAACTGGAGAAGGCAAAACGGAAAAATTCCAGTGGAAGTGTGTTTAACACCGGGTATGTCATTGCCGCTGAATGTATTTTCCTGTTCATAGGAGCAGTGCTGCTATTTGTGCCGCAGATTCAGATCATCCATATCTGTTATGGGCTTAGCGGGGTGCTGGTGTTTGTGGGCATCATTCAGATTGTTCATTATTTTCTGGCAGAAAGTTACCGGAATATGAATGAATATGGCTTTGCCGTCGGAGTGCTGGGAGTCATTTTAGGGATGTGTGCCCTGGTGCGGGTGCAGGCAATTGCCGGCAGCTTCCTTCTGGTATTAGGAATTTTCCTGCTTCTGACCGCTATTATCAAGCTGCAGTATGCCATGGATTTAAAGAGCATGAAAGATCCGGTATGGATTGCTGCCATTATTCTGGCGGCACTATTGATCGCCGGTGCTGTGTGTGTGATTATCAATCCTTTTAATGACCCGGAATTACATAAATTAGTGACCTATTATCTCCTTTTAGTGGATGGTGTGGTAGGAATTATCAGCAATATTTATCTGTTTATCCGTGTGAAGCTTTATGCCCGCAAGGAGCGGAAACAGAAAGAACAGGGTGAAATCGAGGCGCAGAAGCCGGAGCAGGAAGACGAGGAAACTTCCGTGGCTGCTTCCGTGGAAGTGCCGGTGGAAACTGTCGCCGATACAAAGGTGACCGAGGAAAAAGAGCCGGAACCGGTAGTTCCCGAAACGGTTTATCAGGCAGAGAAACCTTCCCAGGCATCGGGAGATGTGGAGGAATGGCTGAATTCCATTCCTGTGGCGGAACATACGGAAGAAGATTGAAAAAAGCGTGCGCAGAAACGGAGTAAACGATGAAATCATTAGTGAATCCCCAGGATCCCTTTGAAATGAACTGGCTGGGTGAACATACAGAGTGGGGCACGGTGCGTACCGTGGACGGTATCACGGTGTCCAAAGGAAGAAAACTGGGTAACAATATCATTAAAGAGCAGTATGTGTTCCGCAATGATACGAACCGGGAAATTTTTTTAAGAGAAGGGGATCTGGCAATTTATACCCCCTTTCGTGACAGCTATGAGGATGTGCAGACCTGCCTGGAGGCACGGTGTCATACCCATGTGTGGTGCGGTGGTGAGGTAAGCTATGTCTGTGCCCTCCGCATGGGAGATGTGGAGCCCCACATGGGCTTATGTCTGACATCCGGAAGCCTTTGCTCCTACAGCTTTGATCGAGAAGGAAAAAGAGGACCGCATGACCGGGGAGATTTATTGTTAAATGTTACTCCCAGAGTAGTAAAACCAGGGGAGAGCATTGACATTGAATGGGTCATTTTCTGGCATAAAGGAAAACATGATTTTTATAAGAAGCTGGAGAATTTCACCAATTATGTGCGGGTAGAGGCAGACAAATACGTGCTTTATGAAGGGGAAACCCTGCATTTACGCATCAAGAGCATGACCCCGGTTATGGAAAATGAGATTTATATAGAGCGCTTTTATAAGGAACATATCTCCGTCTGCGGAAAAGCTGCCTGGGTGGATGAGGGACCTGCGGTTTTTACTATGGCAAGAGGCATTGCCTGTCTGGATCAGGAGCTGGGCAGATGCGGTGAGTATGAGTACCGGATTCGGGTAGGAGAAGTGCATACATTGTGCAGAGTCTATGTCAGTCCGGCTTTGGAAGAACTGACGGCGAAGCGCTGTGCCTTTATTATAAAACATCAGCAATATGAGAAAAAGGGCAGCCACCTGAGCGGGGCATATTTGCTTTATGATAATGAAGAGCAGCAGATTTTCTATCAGAACAGTAAGGAATACAATGCCGGTCGGGAGCGCCTGGGAATGGGCATTCTGCTGGCAAGATATCTGCAAGAGCATGTGAATGAGGAAGTGGCAGCCAGTCTGTCTGCTTATCTCCATTTCGTTACCCATGAACTGGTAAATACCTCCACCGGAGAGGTTTACGGAGATGCCGGCTGTGATGATACCCGGGATAGTGTGGACACTGCACCATGGGCAGCAAGATTTTTCATGGAAGTTTACCGCTTTTCTTGCAATAAGGAATTCCTTAAAATGGCGATACGCATTATGCGTTGGTTCTACGACCAGGGAGGTGTGGAACGCTATGCAGTGGCAGTTCCCATGTCAGAGCTCATTGAGTGTCTGGAAAAGGAAGGCATGCGGCAGGACAGCCTGTATCTGCTTGTGGGCGAGGACATCGAACCCGGCGTCTACGACGTGACCTGCACGGCGGGCAGCGGCTACTTTGCCTTTTACCTGCCGCTGGAGAACACCCGCACGATGTATTGCAGCGCCTGGCTCTACGGCGACGACACCTATCAGGACACCCTGCACCACATCGTTCTGACCGAGGGCACCGAGCTCATCCTCTCCAATTATAACGATATGGGGTATACCGTGATGTTCCAACCGA
>USSP01000058.1 GCA_900557385.1 uncultured Lachnospiraceae bacterium | reverse complement strand
CCAGTCCCACACCGACGAATTTCCGTTCCCGGATACCGGCAATCAGATCCTCTGTCTTGATCAGCGCTCCTCTGGAAGTATTGACCAATACCACATTGTCCTTCATTTTTTCGATGGTTTCTTTGTTGATCAGGTGATAGGTATCATCCATCAGCGGGCAATGGAGGGAAATCAAGTCACTCTGGGACAGCACTTCGTCCAAGGTTTTGTACTCCAGGAAATCCAGACCGGCATTGGGAAATTTATCATATGCAATAACCTTCATGCCAAATCCGTAACAGATTCTTGCCATGGCAGCTCCGATTTTTCCGGTGCCGATAATACCAGCGGTCTTTCCGTAAAAATTGATACCGGTCAGTCCCTGTAAGCTGAAATTATTCTCTCTTACTTTAATATAGCCCTTGTGGATATGGCGGTTTACTGCCAGTGCCAGTGCCATGGCATGTTCCGCAACGGCTTCCGGTGAATAAGCAGGGACGCGCAGAACCGTCAGGTTTCTTTCTTTTGCAGCCTTTAAATCCACATTATTAAATCCGGCGCAGCGCATAAGAATACATTTCACCTTCCTGTCCGCCAGTGCATGCACTACTTCCGTTCCTACATCCGAGCTTACGAAAGCACAGACTGCATCTGCGCCTTCTGCCAGACTGACTGTGTGCATGGACAAATCCGTATCCAGATACTCAATTTCCAGTTCCGGGTAATGATCCGCAATTCTCTCAAAGGAATCCTGATCGTACTTCTTTGTATCAAAAAAAACAATTTTCATCGTTAACCTCATTTCTGCGCACGTTTTTTCGCATAACGAGTTTGTGTCAAGTGCGCACAGCCACAAATCTCGAGATTGAAGAACTTTATTTTAGTATGTATATTCTCCCTTATTAAAATACCATAAAAATAAAAACTTCACAATTCCTCTTGACAGATCCTGTTGTTCGTACTATTGTTGTATTGTATTAAGTTAATAATACAGATTTTCAAAAGAAAGGAAGGAACCACATGGCATGGAATTTAGATTCTGACAGACCAATCTATGCACAAATCGTCGAAATCATCCAAATGCAAATCGTATCCGGCTATTACCAGCCGGGAGATAAGCTGCCCAGTGTGCGGGAGCTCGCCGCACAGGCCAGTGTAAATCCCAATACCATGCAGAAGGCTTTTGCGGAACTGGAACGCAGTGGGTTGATCCTGACACAACGCACAGCAGGTCGCACAGTCACAGAGGATAAGGAAATGATTGCATCGATTAAATTGAATCTTGCCAAAGAACAGGTTGAAAATTTTGTAACCCAGATGAAAAAGCTGGGCTTCACCAGAGAGGAAATCATCGGGCTGGTGGAGAAACTGACATTAAAATAGAAAGTGAGGAACGATTACTATGGAAGCTCTTGTCGAGGTGAGGGGACTCACCAAGAACTACCACAAAGGGGCAGCAGCCCTGGACAACTTAACATTAACTATTCCACGTGGAAAAATTATCGGACTATTAGGTCCTAACGGCAGTGGTAAAACCACATTGATTAAGCTGATTAACGGTCTGCTGACACCCACTGTAGGAGAAGTACTGATCAACGGCTTAAAGCCCGGCGTGGAGAGTAAGGCAGTGATTTCCTATCTGCCGGAACGTACTTATTTTGAAAATAAAATGAAGGTATCAGAACTCATCTCCTTCTTTGAAGACTTCTACGCCGACTTTTCCAGAGAGCGTGCAGAGGAAATGCTGCAGAATCTCCAGATTGATTCCCATGCTTCTCTGAAAACGCTGTCCAAAGGAACGAAGGAAAAGGTTCAGTTAATCCTGGTGATGAGCCGTAATGCACAGCTCTACATCCTGGATGAACCCATCGCCGGTGTAGACCCGGCTGCCAGAGATTACATTCTGCGCACCATTCTCACCAACTACAACCAGGATTCTACCATACTGATATCCACCCATCTCATCGCCGATATTGAAAACATTCTGGATGAGGTTATTTTCATCCGCAATGGCAAGCTGCTTTTGCAGTCCAGTGTGGAAGATATCCGGGAACAGCAGGGTAAATCCGTTGATTCTTATTTCAGGGAGGTGTTCTCATGTTAAAAAAATTATTTATACACGAATGGCGCTCTTTCTGGAAGCTGCCGGCTTTCATGTGTCTCTTTGCATTGGTCTATGCTCTGATCGGAGCCCTGACCTTTCAAACCGAATTATGGAACAGTGAAAATTCCGTAATCCAGTTCTTTCTGGTTTTCGGAAGCATCGGCTACTTTATCGTTTTAATAGCACCTGCTATTGTATTGCTGATTTACACTGCACTGCGATTTTATCGAAATTTCTACACCGATGAGGGTTATCTCATGCACACTCTTCCGGTGAAAAAGTGGCAACTCATCACTGCCAAGGGACTGGTTGCTGTCATTTGGAATTTCATTACCATCCTTGCTACCTGTCTTGCCGTGATTCTGGTTGTACTTTTAATTTCCATCAGTTCCGAATATGGCGGAATCACCTGGAAAGATCTCAGCGAGGGATTCTCATTCTTTTTTCAGGAAGCGGTGCCCCTTATCAAAGAAATGTTTGCGATGCCCTTCGCTCTGGTCGTACTACTGTTTCTCGGTAACTTTATCGTCAGTTCCTTTTACAGTATACTCATGGTGTATGCCGCCGTGTCCATCGGACACCTCTGGAAGAAGCATCCCATGGCAGGTACCGTATTCAGTTACATCGGTTTTTATGTGGCAGCTTCCTTAATATCCGGTGCCTTTAGCGCAGACAGACTCAGTAAATTCATGGGTGACAGCTTCTTTATCGCCTCCTACGAGTCTGAGACGACCGCCATCTACAACTCTATGGGAGAATATTTCCTGCAGATCCTGGGCAATAGCTATCTGGTTTCTGCCATTGGTATTCTTATATTCTACGCCATTACTGAATGGATTATGAGTCATAAATTAAATCTAGATTAATTTTTTTGATTTTAACTTTAAAAGCCGCTTTCTCTGTAAAACACAGATGAAAACGGCTTTTTCTATCTTTCCTTACGATATGAAATCTTTCAATAATCTCTTTGCATTTCCAGCAAAAATCTGTTCTCTTTCTTCCGGCGTAAACGGAAGGCTTTCTATCCATTCCACGCTTTCCTTTTGTCCGCTCCAGGGGGAATCGGTTCCGAACACAATCTTATCGATTCCATGTCCGCGGACAATTCTCATAAACTGCTCCTGGGTCATAAAATCCTGCACGAAAGCAGTGTCAAAATACACTTCCCGATCAAGCAACAGCTCTTCTACCTGATCCCAGCATTTCCAGCCCCCTAAATGCGCCAGAATGATGTTGCCGTCTCCGGTATCCCGGAGTAAATTCAGTGTTCGTTCCGGGTCTGTATACACCGGCTCCGGCAGACCGATATCCACCCCTGCATGGAATACCACAAGTAAATCCTGCTCCAGTGCATAGGACACAATGCGTTTATAGCGGATATCATCCATATAGGTTCCCTGGTAGGCAGGATGCAGCTTAATCCCCGGTAGACCCATTCTTTTGATTTCCTTTAATTTTTCCCGGTAATCGTCATTCTCCGGATGGATTCCACCGAAAGAGCGGATGGCTCCCTGTTTCTCATTCAATCCCGCAGCCACCCGGTTCACCGTATCAAACTGGGGAGGTTTCGTCACCACTGGAAGGAGAATGGAAACATCGATTCCACCCTGCTCCATGGAATGCATAAGTCCCTGGAATGTTCCGTCGGTATAGGGCGTCGTGCCGGAACGCTGCTGTAATAAAGCAATGCTTTTCGCCGCGATCCCATCGGGGAAATCGTGGGTGTGAAAATCGATGATCATCCGATTTCCACGCCTGCTTTCTCCAGAATCTGCTCCGCTTTTTCCGGTTCAGAAGTCTTGATGATCAGCTGAGCATCATCTCCCGCTGCGGAGACAGTGTACATATATTCAATGTTGATGCCTGCCGCACAGATTTTTTCCAGCAATTCCTGAAGACAGCCTGCCCGATGCGACAGCTTCACGCTCAGCACATCGGTAAGCATGGCTGACATTTCCCGCTGTTTTAATGCCTCTTTTCCAGCCTCCGGATCAGAGACTATCATCCGTAACATCCCATAATCGCTGGTATCTGCCAGACTTAAGGACATAATGTTGATGGACTTTTCCTTTAATGCTTCCAGCACTTCTTCCAGGCGTCCTTCTCTGTTTTCCAGAAAAACCGATAACTGTTTTGTAAACATAGTCACCCCTCCTTATACCAGCTTGCGCTTGTCGATTACATGTACGGCTTTCCCCATGGAGCGTTCGATGCTCTTAGGTTCCACCAGTTTCACCTTCACTGCCAGTCCGATAGCATTCTGGATGACATGACCGATTTGTCTGCTCAACTTCTCCAGTTCTCTGATTTCATCGGAGAAGAAACGTTCTTCTACTTCCACCTGTACTTCCAGAGTATCCAGCGTTCCTTCCCGATCCACAATCATCATATAGTGGGGGGTGGTTCCGGACAGTTCCAGAAGTGCGGCTTCGATCTGACCAGGGAATACATTAACACCACGGATGATCAGCATATCATCAGAGCGTCCTTTGAAACGGCTGATTCTCGCCATGGTTCGTCCACATTCACAGGGTGCATAATTGATGCTGGTGAGATCCTTGGTCCGATATCGGATCAGTGGAAGTCCTTCCTTTGTCAGCGTGGTAAATACTAATTCGCCCGTCTGATCCTCTCCTAATGGATCTAAGGTTTCCGGATCAATGATCTCTGGCAGGAAATGATCTTCAAACACATGAAGTCCTTTGTGGAAAGTGCAGTCACATGCCACACCGGGTCCCATAACCTCGGAAAGTCCATAGATATCGTGAGCGTGGATATGCAGCTTCTTTTCCATCTGCGACCGCATATTCTCCGTCCATGGCTCTGCACCGCAGATCGCTGTTTTTAATTTAATTTCGTCCAGCCATCCCATTTCTTCCAGGGTTTCTGCAATATGTAACAGATAGGAAGGGGTGCAGGCAATGGCTGTCACGCCAAAGTCCCGCATCATGGTTACCAGCTTTTTCGTGTTACCGGTGGACTGAGGTACAACCCGGGCTCCCAGATGCTCAGCACCATAATGCGCTCCCAGACCTCCGGTAAATAAACCATAGCCATAGGCAACCTGGATGGTATCTTCCTTGGTGATGCCTGCCATGGTCATGGCTCTTGCCACACATTCGCTCCAGATTTCAATATCTCGCCGGGTATAGCCCACTACAGTAGCCTTTCCCGTGGTTCCACTGCTGGCATGAACGCGCACAATCTCCGACTTAGGCTTTGCAAACATGCCAAAGGGGTAGGTTTTCCGCAAGTCATCCTTGGTGGTAAAGGGCAGCTTATGTAAGTCTTCGATTCCCCGGATATCTCCCGGCTCCAGACCGATCTGCTGCATCTTCCTGCGGTAATGCTCTACATTGTGGTAGACCATATCCACGGTTTTTACCAATCGCTTGCTCTGCAGTGTCTGCAGTTCATCCCGACTCATACATTCTTTGGTTTCATTCCAAATCATTCTTTGCAATCCCCCATTTATTATATTTTGTTTTAATTTTCGTAACCCAACAAAAATGCCTTCTTGTTGATTTCCACAGTCTTAGGCGGTACGGTCTTCTCAATTACCCTTAACCACTCTTCTCTGTCGAAATCCATGTGTCTGGCAGCCATACCAAGCACAATAATATTAAACACACGGGAATTTCCCAATTCCAACGCTTTTTCCTGTGCATTGATAGAATACACGGTATATTCTTTCTCCAGCTGCTCCAGGATATGCTCCGGATACTGTGCCGCTCCCGTCACTACGGTAATCGGATCGATGCGCTGGTCATTGACAATCAGTACACCGTCTTTTTTCAGGAAATGTGCATAACGCAAGGCTTCTAATCGTTCAAAAGCAATCAGGACATCTGCCTGCCCTTCCTCTACGATGGGCTCTGCCACCGTATCGCCATAGCGCACGAAGGTTACTACACTTCCGCCGCGCTGTGCCATTCCGTGTACCTCAGAAAGCTTTACTTCATATCCGGCATCCACCATGATGCCACCCAAAATACGGCTGGTAAGCAGCGTTCCCTGTCCGCCTACACCTACGATCATAATATTTTTGGTCATGCCTTTGCCACCTCCTGAATTGCTTCAAACTTACACAACTGTCTGCACAATCCGCAGCCATTACACATGGTCTCATCAATGGAAATCGTGCCGTCTGCATTCTTTGTCAGTGCCGGACAGCCAGGTTTCAGGCAGGCACCACATTTCTTACATTTCTCAGGCAGTGCCACACACTTGTTGGGGAATACCTGTCCCTTTAACAGTGCACAGGGTGCGCAGACAATTACAACGGAAACTGCATCCCTTGCCACTTCTTCTTTGATGGTCTTTTCCAATGCTGCGGTATCAAATGCATTCACTTCTACCACATTTTCAATTCCCATGGCTTTACAAAGCTTGTAAATACTGATAGCGGGAACAATGTCTCCCTGGAGTGTTTTTCCGGTAGCTGCATGATCCTGATGTCCTGTCATACCGGTAGTGGAATTGTCCAGAATCAGGACGGTGCCGGTTGCCTGGTTATAAACCATATTCATCAGAGAGTTCACACCGGTATGCATAAAGGTGGAATCTCCAATGACTGCTACCCAGTTCTTTATGTAATCCTTTCCTTTTGCCTTCTCCATGCCGTGCAGAGTGGAAATGCTTGCTCCCATACAAACGGTGGTATCTACTACATTTAAGGGTGCCACAGCGCCCAAAGTATAGCATCCGATATCTCCTGCCGCATGGATTCCCAGTTTTTTCAGCACATAATAGGTACTGCGGTGCGGACAGCCGGGGCAAAGGATCGGCGGTCTGGCAGGAACCTGGGCAGGTGCCTTTGTCTCCACTTTTTCCTTTAAGAGAACTTCCCGCAGCATATTGGCACTGTACTCGCCCTGCAGGGTGAACAGTTCTTTCCCTTCACATTGAATACCCCAGGATTTAATCTGCTCCTCATAAACCGGCTCCAGCTCCTCGAAAACAATGAGGCGGTCAACCTTGGAGGCAAATTCTTCAATCAGCTTCCGGGGCAGGGGGTGAACCAGTCCCAGCTTCAAAACGGAAGCATTGGGGAATACTTCCTTCACATACTGATAAGCAATACCGCTGGCGATGAAGCCAATGGAGGTATCGCCATATTCTGCACGGTTGATGGACATGGTGCAGGCATCCTCTGCCATCTGCTTCAACCGTTTCTCTACATAAACATGTCTGCCCTTGGCATTACCGGGCATCATGACAAATTTCGCCGGATTGCGCTCATAAGGCTTATCCTCGATCTCCACGCGCTCTTCCAAGGTAACCGGTCCCTGGGAATGGGACAGACGGGTGGTTGTGCGGAGAATCATGGGGGTATCATATTTTTCACTCAATTCAAACGCCAGTTTCATCATATCCTTGGCTTCCTGGGAATCGGACGGCTCCAGAACCGGAACCTGGGCTGCTCTCGCCACGCACCGGGTATCCTGCTCATTCTGGGAACTGTAAAGTCCCGGATCATCCGCTGCTACCAGAACCAGACCACCGTTTACACCACCATAGGAAATGGTATAAAGAGGGTCGCTTGCCACATTGACGCCCACATGCTTCATGGAGCACATCGCCCGGACACCGCTGATGGATGCCCCGATTGCCACTTCCGTTGCCACCTTTTCATTGGGTGACCATTCGGCATAAATCACATCCTTATACTTTACAATACTCTCACTGATTTCCGTACTGGGTGTGCCGGGATAGGCAGCAGACACTTTCACGCCTGCCTCATAGGCACCCCGGGCAATCGCTTCATTGCCCAACATGATTTTCTTTTCTGACATAATATTCTCCATTCTTGGGAAAACTCCCCTTTTTAAACGCCCACCTTTTTGCACACATCTGCCACACAGCATCTGTCACAATAGGGCTTGGTCCGTGCTGTACATACGGCTCTGCCATGCTCCACCAGACGATGGCAGAAATCACTGCCCTCCTCCGGAGGAATCAGTTTCCAGAGTTCCATTTCTACTTTTTTCGGCTCCTTAATGCCGTCCACCAGCCCCATACGGTTGGTGAGGCGGATACAATGGGTATCCGTCACAATCGCCGGTTTACCAAAGACATCTCCCATGATGAGGTTGGCGCTTTTTCTTCCTACACCGGGAAGTTCCAGCAACTGTTCAAAATTATCCGGCACGTTTCCATTGTATTTCTCCTGAAGCATTTTCATACAGGCACTGATGTCCCGTGCTTTGGAATGTCCCAGACCGCAGGGTTTTACAATCGCCTCGATTTCCTCTACCGGGGCATTAGCCAAAGCCTCTACATTTGGAAACTTCGCATACAAATCCTGTACCACCACATTCACTCTGGCATCGGTGCACTGTGCCGCCAGACGCACGCTGACCAAAAGCTTCCAGGCTTCATTGTAGTCCAGGGTACAGGATGCATCCGGGTATTCTTTTTTCAGCCTTTCGATGATTTCGAGGGCACGTTGTTTCTTAGTCATGTTCTATCGCTCTTCTCTAAAGTACGCCAGTCCCAGACTTGCCGGAGGCTGATTCTCTCTCTTACTTCGCATACTGGTCACAACCAGAACCACCAGGGTTACGACATAGGGAATCATTTTATAAAGTTCCTGATATTCCATGTGATCCATACCTGTGGGGATATACAGATAAAGAATATACAATCCGCCGAACAGGAAGGAAGCAAGAACGCTTAAATTCGGACGCCATATTGTAAAAATAACAAGTGCTATTGCAAGCCAGCCGCGATCGCCAAAGGCATCATTGGACCATACTCCGCAAGCATAATCCATGACATAGTACAGACCGCCCAGTCCGGCAATCATACAGCCCACGCAGGTTGCCACGTATTTGTATGCTGTGACACTGATACCGGCTGCATCTGCAGTATTGGGGCTTTCGCCAACGGCTCTCAGATGCAGACCCACACGGGTATGATTCAGTACATAAGAAGCTACCAACGCAATGACCACTGCCAGGTATGCCAAAAATCCATAGGATAAAAACAGCTTGCCAAACCATCCCAGTTTTCCTGCGAAAGGAAGGGATTTACTAAAATAGCTGCTGGTGGCAGATAACGCAATGGAAGGAACATCGGAGG
>USSP01000057.1 GCA_900557385.1 uncultured Lachnospiraceae bacterium | reverse complement strand
CTTCTTCCGGTCAGGCAGCTACTTACTACTCAGTGTTTAATATCTGTGAAGCGGGTGACCACTGCATCATGTCAGCCACCGTGTACGGTGGAACCTTTAACCTTCTGACTTGTACGATGAAAAAGATGGGGATTGCATGTACCGTAGTTGACCCGGATTTACCGGCAGAAGAGTTGGAAAAGGCATTCAGACCCAACACCAAGTGCGTATTTGCAGAAACCATTGCGAATCCGGCACTGGTTGTCCTGGATATTGAAAAATTTGCCAATCTGGCACATGCCCATGGTGTGCCCCTTATTGTGGACAATACCTTTGCAACCCCTATTAACTGCAACCCTTTCAAATGGGGGGCAGATATTGTAACCCATTCCACTACCAAATACATGGACGGACATGCGATGTCCGTAGGTGGATGTATTGTGGATTCCGGTAATTTCGACTGGACCAGATACCCGGAGAAATTCCCGGGACTCTGTACCCCGGACGAGTCCTACCATGGCATCACCTATACGGAGAAATTCGGCAAGCTGGCTTACATTACCAAGGCAACTTCCCAGCTGATGCGTGATTTGGGATCGATCCAGTCTCCCCAGAATGCCTTTTTGTTAAATGTAGGTCTGGAGACGCTGCCTCTTCGGATGGAACGTCATTGCTCCAATGCACAGGCAGTGGCAGAGTTCTTAGAGAGCCATGAGAAAGTGGCATGGGTCAATTACCCTGGTCTGCCTTCCAATAAATATCATGCACTGGCACAGAAATATATGCCGAATGGTACCTGTGGTGTTATTTCCTTTGGATTAAAGGGTGGCAGAGCAGCGGCATCCAAAATGATGGACGGCTAAAAACTGGCAGCCATTGTAACCCATGTTGCAGACGCCAGAACCTGTGTCCTGCATCCTGCCAGCCATACCCACCGCCAGATGACGGACGAGCAGCTGATCGATGCCGGCGTTGCACCGGATCTGATTCGTTTCTCTGTGGGTATTGAAAATGTAAAAGATATTATTGCTGATTTGGAGCAGGCATTGGAGTTGGTATAATATGCAAAAACCAAAGAGAAAATCCTTACTTCAGTTATTTCTGGCGGTGGCATTACTGGTAGCCTTTGTGACAGCTCCGGTAGAATTTGCAATAACCAAGACGACAGTTGCAAGGATCGAGCACAGCGAGTGGCTGTTAGAGATGGCAAGTGTGAGTTTGAACTACCATCCGGAACTGATTGGCGATCACTTAAATCGCTGCTACGTGCAGATCCTTCATAGTGTCCTTTCCGTTTTTGGAAACTCAATGGCAGTGGCAAGACAATTTCAGAATGTACTCTGGATGTTTGCAGTATTGTTTGGGTATCTGACGATACGCCGATTACTGACCGGAGGATGGATCGCAACAATTACACTGGCTGTCTGCGTTGCGACAGTATGGCTGCGACCGGAGGATGTGTACCAGCTTAGAGCCGGAGTGCTGATTGTTCTGGCAGTGACGGTGATTTTATGGCTGATTGTATTTGTACTCACGGAAGTGTGGAGAAGATGCCGTATGGTATTGAAACGAAAGGCAGAAAAGACCATACCGGAAGCAGGGGAAGCAGAGAAAACACCTGTGGAAGAGATACCTGCAGAAGCATTGCCGGAGGAAAATTACAAACAAATTCCTAATGTCCTGCCGGGACCGAAGAAACATGTGAAGCGAGAGACTGTCGATTTCACACAGGATATTTCGGAGGAACTGATGCATTTCGATGTGGAAATTACTTCGGATGATGATTTTGATTTGAAATAAAATCATAAAATAATAGGATTTATGCATACTAAGAGAGAACCTTTTCTTTTCAAAAGAGAAGAGGTTCTTCTTTTTTTATAAAAACATAGGCCTTTTTCAGAAAGTAAAAGCATGTCATAAGGATGCAGCAATAACAGGAAGGAAGATAAGGAAGGATCATGGAGAAGATTGAGAAAGAAGAAAAGAAACAGGATCTGATTAAGGAAACCGGTCAGGTTATCATGGAAGGGAAAGATAACCGGCATAAAATCCATCTCATGACCATTATTGGAGAAATTGAAGGACATGATATCCTGGGGCAATCTTCCAAAACCACCAAGTATGAACATATTCTGCCGGAACTGGCATCCATTGAGGACAGCAGGGAAATCGGCGGCGTTCTTTTCCTGCTCAATACCATGGGCGGTGATGTGGAAGCAGGACTTGCCATTGCAGAGATGATCAGTTCGTTAAGCAAACCTACGGTGTCCCTGGTTCTGGGTGGAAGTCATTCCATTGGTGTTCCTATAGCGGTAAGCACCAACTATTCGTTTATCGTGCCTACAGGAACCATGGTGATCCATCCCGTCCGCCTAAACGGGATGGTTATCGGTGTGCCACAAACCTTTGATTATTTCCGGCAGATTCAGGATCGAATTTCCGGTTTTGTTTACCGTCATTGTAAAATTAAACCGGAACGCTTTGAAGAACTTCTCATGGAGACTGAGATGCTCACCAAGGATGTAGGAACGATCCTGGTGGGAGAGCAGGCAGTGCAGGAAGGAATCATTGACGAGGTGGGAGGCATCTCCCAGGCCATGAAAAAATTGTATGAGTTGATGGGAAATGCCTCTTCTGTATAGAAATAATTATTTTGAAGAATCGCTTAATTTATTGCCCGGAAGGTGTTCCTCAATTTCCTCTTTAATAAACATCAACAGAAAACTGATGAAAAGCAGCCCACAGGAAAGCCAGACGGTGTACATGCCCATCATGGGGATAAAACGGCTTCCCAGACCGGCTCCAAGACCAAATAAAAAGATAACGCCAAAATAGTGCATGGCTTTATAGATGGTCTGGGGGTTGTGGGTCAGCCGGTAAGCACAGAGGGATTCCATGCCGCTTCGCAGATTGCCAATGCACATGGTGCTGGCGAAAGCGTAGCTGTTGACTTTACGGAATGCCTGCACCTGCATGGCACAGGAGAAGGAAACCATGGCATTCGCCAGGAGATTCCACTGATCAGGCAAAAAGCCTACCAGGAACAGAAGAAGAATCTCGATGATTAAAACTAACTGACGCCAATGGATTCTTCGAGTTTTCTGGTATTTCTGACGAATCAGCTCCGCAGCCGCAACACCGAAGGCGAAAAACAAGAGGGGGACAAGATAGTGAACCACGGCACCGAAATTCCGGTCACAGATGTTCTGGCTTAAAAGAACGATGTTTCCGGTCTGGGCATTGGCAAAGACTTTTCCCCGGCATATATAAGTATAGGCATCCTGCAGACCTCCGGAAACGGACAGAAAGGCTGCAGTGATGAATGCTTCGGACATTTGTTTATGGGACTTGTACGAAAGATGATGTTTCATGGTTCTCGCAATTGAAAATTTTATTTTTCAATCTTTCTCCTTGTAAAACTTTTTGCTTTATCTTTTTACAGGAATTTCCTGATTGCAGTAAACGCAACGGTATTTTCCGGAGGAAGATAAGCGGAAGATGTGATCGCAGTTTGTTTCCACACTGGTGATACAGCGGGGATTGGTACATTGCACCACATTTTTCAATTCCTTCGGAGGAATGGGATGAAATTTTTTTGTGACTTTTCCATCCTGAATATAAATCAGCGTAATTTTGTCATCCAGGTATCCCAGGATATCCAGACGATTTGGCAGTTCGGTACTTTCAATTTTAATAAGATCCTTGGAGCCGTATTTGGCACTCTTTACTGATTGAAGCAAAGCAACGGAATAGTCTGTAGCCTCCAGCTGGAGTAAGCGGTAGATTTCCATGCCCCGTCCGGCAGTGATGTGATCAATAACCACACCGTTTTGGATGGATTCCACATTTAACATGGCAGTACCTCCTTTCCGGTTAAGGGATCAGGGATATTTAACAGTGCCAGAATCAGGGCCATACGAATATAGACACCATTCTGTACCTGGTCGAAATAAGCGGCTCTTTTGTCATTATCCACATCCAGTGCAATTTCGTCAACCCTTGGAAGGGGATGAAGGACAGGCATGTCAGGGGAAGCTGCATTTAACTTTTCTGCATTCAGGGTATAAGTGCCTTTCAGACGGATGTAATCCTCTTCATTGAAAAAGCGTTCTTTTTGTACCCGGGTCATATAGAGAACATCCAGTTTTGGAAGGGTCTCTTCCAGGCTGGTGACTTCCTTATAGGGAGTCTGAGTAGGAATGAGGGTATCTTCAATGAGATAATCCGGAACACGAAGTTCTTCCGGGGAGATGAAATAAAACTGGTTTCCCGGATAGCGGACCAGGCTGTTCACCAGGGAATGTACCGTCCTTCCGAACTTGAGATCTCCGCAAAAACCTACTGTCAGGTGATCTAGCCGTCCCTTACGCTGACGGATTGTCATTAAATCAATGAGAGTCTGGGTGGGGTGGTTGTGTCCGCCGTCGCCGGCGTTTATGACAGGAATCCGGGAATACATGGAGGCGCGGAGAGGAGCCCCTTCCTTGGAATGGCGCATGGCGATGATATCTGCATAACAGCTGACTACACGGACGGTATCTGCCACGGTTTCACCCTTTGATACACTGGATTGCTCGGCACCGGAAAACCCCAGAGTCCGACCGCCCAGGCTGAGCATAGCGGATTCAAAGGAAAGACGGGTTCTGGTACTGGGTTCATAAAAAAGAGTGGCAAGCTTTCTGCCGTCAGCAACATGGGCATAAGCTTTAGGATCGGCGGAGATTTTCTCCGCCAGATCCAGAATTTGTTTGGTTTCTTCTGTGGTAAAATCCAATGGATCAATTAAATGTCTCACAGCCAGTTCCCCTTTACTAAATATTGATTTCGTTCAGCTCCCACGGAAATGAATTGTATTTCAGTCTGTAACAGCTCCTCCAGTCGATGAATATAGGATTGCGCTTCCGAGGGAAGTTCCTCCCATCGGCGGCATGCGGAAAGATCTGCCTGCCATCCGGGTAATACATCCAGAACAGGTTCACAGGCTTCCAGGTTTTCTGTAGGATCAAAGGAATCCAGCAGGATGCCGCACCGACGGTAACCGGTAATAATAGGAATTTCTTCCATGCCGCTTAAAACATCCAGCTTTGTGAGAGCGATCTTATCAGCATGCTGGCATTTCAGACCGTAGCGGCTTGCAACAGCATCAAAAGGTCCTACCCGGCGGGGACGGCCGGTGGCAGCACCGTACTCCCCACCTTTTTTACGAAGTTCATCCAACCAGCCCTCCGGCATTGCCTTTTCTGCAACGAAAGGTCCGGCACCCACACAGGTGGAATAGGCTTTCAATACACCCACCACATGATCCAGCTGTCTCCCGGGAATGCCGGCACCGATAGGGCCGTAGGCCGAGATGGTGGAAGAACTGGAGGTATAAGGGAAAATACCATAGTCGATATCACGCATGGCTCCCAGTTGTGCTTCTAAAACCACATTTTTTCCCTGGGAAAGGGCCTGATCCAGATAGCTTCCGATATCACAGATGTAAGGGGCAAAAAGTTCTGCCTGTTTTTCACACCAGGCATAAAGTGCGGGATAGGACATGGGTTCCTGATGGTAGCAGCCGCCCAACTCCAGATTTTTGGCTTCCAGCATGGTTTTCAGTCTGGCTTGTACATATTCCTCTTTTAAATGGAGAAGATCCCCAAGCCGAAGCGTCTTTTTACGATATTTATCACTGTAGGCGTAAGCGATACCACGACGGGTTGAGCCAAAAGCAGTGCCGTTTTTGGCGAGCCGGTCTTCTTCCAGTTCATCCTGAATGCGATGCCAGGGCATGGAGATTGTGGCACGTTTGGAAAGTTTTAAGTGGTCAGGATTAACCGCGATTCCTTTTTCGCGGATCTTTTCTATTTCTTTGGAAAGATGCTCTAAATCTACCACCATTCCGTCGCCGAGAATGCATACCACATTGGAGTGAAGGATGCCGGAAGGGAGAAGATTGAGTACAAACTTTCCCTGTTCCGTGACAACCGTATGACCGGCATTGTTGCCACCCTGATAGCGGACGACGATATCAGCCTGCTCTGCAAGACGGTCGATGACACGTCCTTTTCCCTCATCACCCCAGTTAATTCCAGTTACAGCATTTAACATAATGACTCCTCCTGATTACTGATGATTTTTCTTGTTGACAGCAGCCTGTACACGGGTGGGCAGGCCATAGAGACGGATAAAGCCGGTTGCATCGGACTGATGGTAAGAACCACCTGCATCAAAAGTGGCGATTTCTTCGCTGTAGAGAGAGTAGGGGGACCATACACCGGCATTGATGATGTTTCCTTTATAAAGCTTTAAACGAACTTTACCGGTTACGGTCTGTTGGGTTTCGGTGACGAAAGCGGATAATGCCTTTCGCAGAGGGGAGAACCACTGACCGTCATAAACCAGCTCACCGAAGGTGACGGCAAGTTCTCTTTTTTTGTGAGCGGTTTTCTTGTCCAGGGTGAGTGTTTCCAGCACATTGTGGGCATGGTACAAAATGGTACCGCCGGGAGTTTCATATACTCCTCTGGATTTCATGCCCACCAGGCGATTTTCTACCACATCATAAAGTCCGATACCGTTTTTGCCGCCGATTTCATTTAATTTGGCGATAATGTCCACCGGTTTCATGGCTGTGCCGTTTAAAGAAACGGGAATACCCTTTGTGAATTCCAGTTCCACATATTCCGGCTGATCCGGCGCCTGGAGAGGAGAGACACCGAGTTCCAGAAATCCATCTTTTTCATATTGAGGTTCATTTCCGGGATCTTCCAGATCCAGTCCCTCGTGAGAGAGATGCCAGAGGTTTTTATCCTTGGAATAGTTGGTTTCCCGATTGATCTTTAAGGGAATGTGATGTGCCTCGGCATAATCGATTTCTTCATCCCGGCTCTGGATATCCCATTCTCTCCAGGGAGTGATGATCTGCAGATCAGGATCGAAATGCATGATTCCTAGTTCAAAACGAACCTGATCATTTCCTTTTCCGGTACTTCCATGGCAGACAGCATCCGCATGTTCCTGGTGTGCAATCTCAACCATTCGTTTGGCCAGAAGCGGGCGGGCAAAACTGGTACCAAGGAGGTAGCCTTCGTAGTCGGCACCGGTCTGCATGGTGGGGATAATGTAGTCGTTGACAAATTCTTCTGTCAGATCTTCAATATACAATTTACTTGCACCGCTGGCTTTGGCCCGGGCTTCCAGGTCATCCAGTTCACCGGTCTGGCCTACATTTCCACAGACAGCAATGACTTCACAGTTGTCATAATGTTCCTTCAACCAGGGAATGATGATGGAAGTGTCTAAGCCGCCGGAATACGCTAATACTACTTTTTTAATCTTGCCCATAATATGTGCTCCTTTGTGTTGTATTTTTGATCGAGGTACATTATACTGTTCAGGTAGAAATGAGTAAAAACTATTATTGATATGATTGAAATAATATATTGATATGTCAGAGGAAGACCATGAACGTAAACTACGAGTATTACAAAATTTTTTATTTTGTTGGAAAGTATGGAAACTTCACAAAAGCGGCACAGGCTTTAAATAACAGTCAGCCTAACGTAACCCGGGCAATGAATAATTTGGAACATGAGATGCAGTGTACCTTGTTTATCCGGACCAATCGGGGAGTCCGGCTTACACCGGAAGGAGAGAATCTCTATTCCAGAGTGTCGGCGGCTATGGCACAGATTCAGGCGGCGGAAGAGGAACTGACCTCCACCACAGGATTAGAGCATGGCAGTATTTCCATTGGAGCCAGTGAAACAGCCCTCAATATCTATTTACTGGATTACCTGAAAGATTTTCACATGTCTTATTCTGGAATTCGGCTTAAGATATACAACCATTCCACACCACAGGCTATCCAGGCAGTGAAAAACGGAGAGATAGACTTCGCAGTGGTGACAACACCAACGAACATTCCGCCGTTTTTAAAAGAAGTACGTTTACAGCCCTTTCAGGAGGTCCTTGTGGGAGGAAAAACGTTCACAGCATTAGGAAGTCAGGAATTATCCCTGGAAGAACTAAAAAATTATCCTCTGATCTGTCTGGGAAAGGAAACCATGACCTACCGGTTTTATGAGCAATGGTTTCTGACCAGGGGACTGGAACTGGTGCCGGACACAGAGGTGGCCACCACCGATCAGATTCTGCCGTTAGTAAAGTGTGAATTAGGACTTGCGTTTGTGCCGGAGCCTATGGTGAAGCAGGCAATCAGGCAACATGAGGTGGTTCAGATTTCATTGACAGAGAAAATACCGAAACGATATGTCTGTATGGTATATGATAGCCAGCATCCTTTAAATGCGGCGGCAAGGCAGCTGAAGAAATTTATTATGCAATCCGATTGAGATTCCGTGCGGCTCTCCGGAGCTTCGTAAATTTATAAATGACAAGGTGCCGTTTCAATGCTATACTATATAAGTATGACTGTGCGTTTAGGCACTTGAGTTTGGAGGAGATTAATTTGGCAGCAAGATCAGGCAGTCGGAATACGAAAGCGACAAATAGCAGATCGAAAGCGAATAATCACAATAAGAATACTCGCGGGCGTAATCAGCAGAAGAATCAACAGAACGGCGTGGAATTGTCCGATGAGATTAAGTTAGTACTTATTCTGGCAGTATGCATTGTACTGTTTTTATGTAACTTTGGTATTGTCGGCACCGTGGGAAATGTTTTAAGCAACATAGAATTTGGAATTTTCGGATGGCCGGCTTATATTGCTCCGGTGTTTTATTTCCTGGGACTGGCATTCTGGACTATGAACCGGGACAATCCTGTTGCAGCCCGTAAACTGGTGGCAGCGCAGGTGCTTTTTATTCTGGTTGCGATGCTGTGTGAGCTCTTTGGTGGTGTGGCAACGACTTTGGATAGCTATGATTTTCAGGCAATTTATCTAAATTGCAGTGAAAACCATGTGGGCGGCGGAATCATAGCCGGCTCTCTGGCATATATGCTTTTCCACCTGCTGGATGTGGTGGGTACCGCACTGGTACTTCTGGTGATCGGTGTGATCTGTCTCATTGTTTTGACGGAACGCTCTTTGATTGAAGATCTGAAACGTGGCGGAGCACTTTTCCAGGAGTATTCCGAGGATGGTGCAGAGAGAAGACGGGAACGCTCTGACCAGAGACGGGAAGCAAGTGCCAGACGGAAGGAGGAACTTCGTATCCAAAGAGGTGAGCAGGCGCGGGAAC
>USSP01000056.1 GCA_900557385.1 uncultured Lachnospiraceae bacterium | reverse complement strand
TTGGAGAAAAATCGCAACGGCACGTAAGGCGCGACAACACCGCGCCTAAATGCCGGCGTTTTTCTACAGCCATTCATCGCAAACCGGATAACTCGCCCGCAGGCTGGTCGTCGACATCGGAAGTAAACGAAAAACACCAGTAATGAAAGGTACAAAGTTGCCGTACCCTCAAAACTGGTGTTTTTCGTCTAATATGATGTCCCGCCATAACGTGGAACCGCCCGCGCGAGGGATTCCATTTGCAATCTGGGACTGTTGGAAAACGTTGGTACTTAGATGCGGTATTTTCGCATCTTATGTACCACTACGTTTTTCATCAAGCGAGAGCGCGTCCTCAGATTGTGAAGGAATCCCGACACAGCGGGCGAATAACGTTACTATAATCTTCCGTAAATCTCCGTCATCCGGTGAATCTGTTTTGCCAGTTCAAAGGTGAAGGCTTCTCCATCCATCCTCCAGGTCCAGTTTCCACCCAAAGTGGAAGGTGTATTGATGCGGGCCTTCTCATCCAGGCACAGATAATCCTGCATAGGAATAACGCACAGATCAGCAACGCTGCTCATGGCAAGGGAAATAAAGTTCCAGGATAAATTGTCCTCATCCAGTGCATCCACATGCATATATTCCTTGGCAAAGGCGCGGCAGTCCGGACGAATTTCATGATACCAGCCACGGGTCGTGGTATTATCATGGGTTCCGGTGTAAACCACGCAGTTGCGGGGGTAGGTGTGAGGCAGATAGTTGCTAGGCTCTCTGGAATCGAAAGCAAACTGCAGTACCTTCATGCCCGGATAACCGGAATCCACCAGAAGCTGTCTCACGGAATCCGTGAGGAAGCCTAAATCCTCTGCGATAATGCGCAAATCACCCAGTTTCTCTTTTACGGTGCCAAACAGATCCATACCGGGACCCGGCATCCATTTACCGAACTCTGCCGTCTTATCCCCATAGGGAATCGCATAGTACTCATCAAAGCCACGGAAATGGTCAATTCTAACCACATCATATAAAGAAAAGCAATGTGCAATTCTCTTTAACCACCAGGCATAGCCTGTCTGTTTATGGTACTCCCAGTTAAATAAAGGATTTCCCCAAAGCTGTCCGGTAGCGGAAAAAGCATCGGGCGGGCAGCCTGCCACACCGGTGGGAAGGTTATTCTCCCCGATCTGGAACAGCTTCGGATCTGCCCAGGTATCCGCACTGTCGAAAGCCACATAAATGGGAATATCACCAATAATCTCCACACCCTGTTTATTGGCATAAGCATGCAGTTTATCCCACTGTTTGCGGAACTCGTACTGTTGGAAACGGTAGAAATCGATCTCCTGGCGGAAGGTTTCTTTCGCTTCTACCATCGCTTTAGGATCTCTGTTTCTGTATTCGTCCTTCCATTCAATGAAACTGACATTTCCCTGACTTGCCTTGATTGCCATGTACAGGCAATAATCAGTCAGCCAATCCTCGTTCTCTGCCAGAAACCTGTCATAATCTGCATCGGGTTTGAAACGGAGAAACGCCTGATGCAGCAAGGCAAAGCGATGCTGATACAACCACTCATAATCGATGGAAGTTTCCTCCACCGTCTCTGCCGGCATGCTGTCCTCACATTCATGGAGATTCAGCAGCCCTTCCTCTACCAGTGTTTCCGGATCAATGGAATAAGGATTTCCTGCAAAGGTAGAGAAAGACTGGTAAGGGGAATCTCCGTAACCGGTAGGCCCCAGAGGCAGAATCTGCCATTTCTTCTGTCCTGCTTCTTTCAGCAAATCTACAAATTTATATGCTTCTTTAGAGAAGCAGCCGATTCCGTATTTGGACGGCAGGGAAAAGATGGGCATTAAGATACCACTTTCTCTCATAGTAATACCAAACCTTTCTTAAACGTGCCAGATATCCTGATTGTATTCCTCGATGGTTCGATCGGATGAAAAATAGCCGGATTTTGCAATATTTACGATCATCTTAGATGCGAAACTGCTTCTGTCCTCATAAGCTTTATATGCTTCTTCCTTCTTCGCAAGGTAGGTACGGAAGTCTAAAAGTGTCATAAACCAGTCTTTGTTCAGAAGTTCGTTCTGCAATCTTGTGAGATTTTCCTCATGACCGATCTTCAACAATTCCGCAGAAGTAATGAAATCCACTGCCTCTTTTACCACAGGGTCGTTCTCGTAGATGTCCCTTGATACATAATCTGCCTTCTCATAATGGGCGATTACTTCTTCACTGGAAGCACCGAAAATGAAAATATTATCATCGCCTACCAGCTCGTGAATCTCTACGTTTGCTCCGTCCTCGGTTCCCAGTGTCAGAGCACCGTTTAACATAAACTTCATGTTTCCGGTGCCGCTGGCTTCCTTGGATGCCAAGGAAATCTGCTCCGAGAGGTCCGTTGCGGGAATCAGCTTTTCTGCCTTGGTTACATTATAGTTTTCTACCATAACAACCTTCAGGTAAGGACTTACCTCAGGATCGTTGTTGATCAGTTCCTGTAAACATAATATCAGATGAATGATGTCTTTTGCAATCACATATGCCGGAGCTGCCTTTGCGCCGAAAATAACAGTGATGGGAGTACTGGGTTTCTTTCCAGCTTTAATCTCCAAATATTTATGAATAACATATAATGCATTCATCTGCTGTCTCTTATACTCATGGAGACGTTTGATCTGAGTATCAAAGATACTGTCAGGATTCAGTGTAATACCCTGTGTTTCTTCCAGATATGCACACAGTTCCTTCTTATTTTCCATCTTTACACACAAAAGCTTATTCTTAAATGCTTCGTCATCTTTGAATGCGAGAAGCTTGGAAAGCTGAGTGGCATCCTTCCGGTAATCCGTACCAATGGTTTCATCTAACAGGGCTGCCAGTCTGGGATTGCAGTGTAACAGCCATCTGCGGAAGGTAATACCGTTAGTCTTATTATTAAATTTCTCAGGATAAAGCTCATAGAAGGGATGAAGCTCTGTATCCTTTAAAATTTCGGTGTGCAGGGAAGCTACACCATTTACGGAGAAGCCGTAGTGGATATCAATGTGTGCCATATGCACTACATCATTCTTATCAATGATGACAACTCTCGCGTCATCGAACTTTCTTCTTACTTTATCATCCAGGATCTCAATGATGGGAACTAACTGGGGAACTACCTTCTGGAGATAGGTAATAGGCCACTTCTCCAGTGCCTCTGCCAAAATCGTGTGGTTAGTGTAAGCACAGGTTTTGGACACAATTGCAATGGCTTCATCCATTCCGATGCCACGTTCCGTCAACAGGCGGATCAATTCCGGAATGATCATGGTGGGATGGGTATCGTTAATCTGGATGACAGCATAGTCATAGAGGTCATGGAGGTTAGAACCTCTCTTAATACTTTCATCCAGAATCAACTGTGCACCGCTGCTTACCATAAAATACTGTTGATAAATACGAAGCTGTCTTCCTTCTTCATCGGAGTCATCCGGGTACAGGAAAAGGGTAAGATTCTTCGCAATATCCCTTTTATCAAAAGTAATTCCATCCTTCACCATAGATTCATCCACGGTATCTACATCGAAAAGGTGAAGCTTGTTGGTTCTGTTCTCATAACCGGTCACATCAATGTCATACATGCGAGCCTGTAAAGTCAGATTTCCAAAAGTAACCGGATAGGATACTCCGGTGGGAGTGAGCCAGTTCTGCTTTTCGATCCAAGGATTGGGGGTTTCCTTCTGTAACTCTTTTTCAAATTCCTGCTTGAACAGTCCCAAATGATAGTTGAGACCGATACCGTCGCCGGGCAAGCCAATACTCGCCATGGAATCCAGGAAGCAGGCTGCCAGTCTGCCCAGACCACCATTACCCAGAGAGGGTTCCGGTTCGATTTCCTCGATCGCTGCCAGATTTTTGCCGTTGGCTGCCAATAGCTCTTTCACTTCATCATAAATGCCAAGGTTAATCATGTTATTAGAAAGGAGCTTTCCGATGAGGAATTCTGCAGATACGTAGTAGATCTTCTTTTTGCTTTCCTCTGCTTTTGTAGTTCTCTCCTCTGCCATGTCTTTGACGATGGTCAGCAGTGCTTCATAAATTTCTCTGTTGGTTGCTTCTTTAATTGCTTTGCCAAGTTTGTTTTCTAATAGCGTGTTCAATGCCATTTGGGTGTTCTCCTTATTTCGTGTTTAGCCTTTCACTGCGCCGGCTGCCACACCTTTGATAATATATTTCTGTCCGGCCAGGTATACAATAACGATGGGGATAATGGTTAACATAATACTTGCCATCATCGGTCCCATTTCTACTTTTCCGTAGCTTCCGCGGAAGTACTGGATCAGCATCGGGATGGTTTTATATTTTTTAATATCCAATACCAGTGTAGGCAATAAATAGTCATTCCATACCCACATTGCTTCCAAAATACCAGTGGAAATCATGGTCGGTGCAAGCATATGCACATCGATCTTAAAAAATGTCTGAACAGGGCTGCATCCATCAATCAACGCTGCTTCTTCTACTTCCACCGGAATGGATTTCATGAAACCGCAGAACATGAATACGGCAAGGCCTGCGCCGAAGCCCAGATAGATAACCCAGATATTCCAGGGAGTATTTAAATGCAGTCTGTCTGCTGTCTGAGACAGAGTAAACATAACCATCTGGAAAGGTACAACCATGGAAAAGGCAAATAAAAAGTATAAAACCTGGGATAACACACCTTTTACGCGGGAAATGTACCATGCACACATGGAGCAGAACAGTAAAATTGCCGCTACCGAAGAGATGGTGATGAATAAGCTGTAAATAAAGCTGCTTAAGAAGCCTTTGGATGCAATGGCATCCACATAGTTTGCCAGTCCTGCAAAAGTATCGGAGGCCGGAAGTTGAAATACGGAACCGGTACTAATTGCAGACTCCTTTTTCAGGGAGTTGATCAGGATCATAAATGCCGGATAAATCCAGAGCAGGGAAAGTACGGTCAGAATAATGGTCCAGATAATATTTCCAACGTTTATTTTCTTTTTCATTATTGCTGTACCTCCTTAGATCTTGTTGCTTTAAGCTGAATCATGGAAATTGCGATAACCAACAGACAGAAGATGACTGCTTTCGCCTGTCCGTAACCCTTCCACTGCATTCCTGCACGGAAGTAGAAGGTGTTGTAAATGTTCATTGCCATCATTTCTGTTGCGTGGTTAGGCTCACCACCGGTCAGAGCCAGGTTCTGATCGAAGAGCTTAAAGGAGTTGGTCAGTGTCAGGAAGACACAGACGGTAATCGATGACATAACCATAGGAATCTTAACCTTTAAAAGAATCTGCCACTTGGTCGCACCATCAATCTCTGCTGCTTCTGTAAGAGAATCCGGTACACTCTGCAGACCTGCGATGTAGATGATCATCATATATCCGATCTGCTGCCAGCACATGAGAATAATCATGCCCCAATAACCTGCTGTAGAGTTCAATGCCAGAAGCGGTTTATCTACAAGAGTCAGTACACAGTTAATCAGGATCTGCCAGATATAACCGAGTACGATACCGCCGATCAGGTTCGGCATAAAGAATACGGTTCTGAAAATATTAGTTCCTTTCAGCTGCTGTGTCAGAAGCACTGCCAGACCAAAAGCAAAAATATTGATCGTCAAAATGGATACTACCGCAAAAAGTACGGTAAATATAAAGGCATGTCCGAATGTTGTGTCGGTAAATGCTGCTTTATAGTTAGCGAGTCCCACCCATTGTGCGTTACTTACTGTGGTGAACTGACAGAAGGATAAATACAGTCCCTGTGCAAAGGGAACGATAAATCCAATGGTAAATGCAATCAATGTGGGAAGAATAAAAATCGGTGCACTTTTCTTTAATGCCTTCTCCATAAGTTTGTTACCTCCATAGAAAAACGGACAGGCAGAGCATCTGCCTGCCCGTTTTTATCGTACGCTTACCGCGTATATTTTTTATTAAAATTTCCTACTGGGGATTAGCCAGTTTGTACTCGGTTGCCCATCCGTCTACGAATGCGCTTACAACTGCTGCCCAGTTATCATCGGTCTCATCTGCTGCATAAGCGGTCAGAGCAGAACCAACACCGTTTTTCCACTCCTCGGAAGGCATTGTGGTGAAGTTCCATGATACAGGAGCCTTACCTTCTTCGGTGTACTGTCTATCCTGTTTTACGAACAGGTTAGCAGACTCTTTAGCACCCTTGAAAGGAATTACGAATCCCATGTCATCAGCCAGACATGCGGTACCTTCGTCAGAAGTTACACACCAGTACAGGAAGTCCAGAGTAGCCTGGATGTCTTCAGGAGCTGCGGTCTTGTTTACACACCAGTAGTTCTCAGTACCTGTGCAAAGACCCTGATTAGCCTCGTCACCTACGCCAATGTAGATAGGAATCATAGCTAAATCATCATCAGAGAATTTGCCATCGCCAACCAGGTTAGCGTACTCCCAGGAACCATTCTGGAAGAATACAGCCTCTTTGTTTAAGAACTCGTTTCTGGAATCATCACCAGTCTTTGCAGCCAGGTCTTTACCAGCGCAGGTGCTGTTGTTTACATACAGATCCCAGATGTTACGATAGTTGTCAAGGTAGGTACCTTTGATAGCGTCTGTAGAACCAATGCCATCCTCTTTGTACTCAAAGTAGATCGGCAGGTTTGCCAGATGGGTCTTGAAACGCCAGTCAGAAGAACCATCCATACCAGCAGAAGTAAATGCTGCGAATCCAAGTTCAGCAGAACGGCTTGTGATATCTTCAGCTACTTTTTTCAGATCATCAAAGGATTTGATGTCATCTACGCTGTAACCAGCCTCTGCAAGTAAGGTCTTGTTGCAGATCAGGCCATAGGACTCGATTACATATGCGATACCGGCAACAGAATCGCCGTCTTTCAAAGCGAAATCTTCGCTGGTCAGCTCGCCGTATAATGCGGAATCAGAAAGGTCATAGCAGAAATCTTTCCAGTTAGCAAGACCTACAGGACCATTTACCTGGAATAAAGTAGGAGCACCGCTCTTACCCATCTCACTCATCAGAGTGGTCTCATAGTTTCCGCTTGCTGCGGTAACTACGGTTACTTCAACACCGGTCTGCTCGCTGTAAGATTTAGCCAGTGCCTGCCACTGCTCATCCTGCTCAGGTTTGAAGTTTAAGTAATATACAGAGCCGCCCTCTGCACTTGCTGTTGATTCCGTGGTTTCTGCAGCGCTGGTATCTGCTGCTGCGCTCTCTTCTGTTGCAGCACCGTTATCGGTTGCTGTACTAGCATCGGTTGTTGTGGTGTTGGAGCTTCCGCATCCTGCAAGAGTTCCGGTCACCATCATGGTTGCCATTCCAAGGGCAAGCCAACGTTTTACATTTTTCATTTTTCTCCCTCTTTCTTAGCTTTCTTATTTGTGTTTTCACACGTTTTCTTTGCTACGATTACATATTAACAGGAAACTATCGAATACCATTATCAAATATTCAACCTAAAATGCAAAAAATTAAACCTGGCAGACCAGGTTTAATTTTTGTTATTGCTCGGATTGATATTCTTTGACGCTTTCATCCAGGAGTTGAATGAAATCCTCTGTCGTGATTTTATCCTCTGTCAGCATGGGCAGCGCCTCACCCAGAGTCTGCTCCTGCAGAATGGAATTCCATTTGGTCTGATAATTAGGTACGATCTGCTTCGCTGTGGAAAAAGCATGAAGGTAATCCGGAAGCACCTTGGGGCTTTGGGATAAATCCTGGGAAAATAATGTTTCCTTCTCTTCTTTATTATAGTAGGTTCGGAATTTCAAAAACTCTACAGCTGCTTCCTTCACCTCATCACTATAAGTGGAAACAATAGCCCATCCAAAGGTTTCCGGAGATGCCACCATGGTATTTCCCGGGAATGTTGCAAACCGGATCCGATCCTCCCATCCTTCCGGAATCTGGTCAATCAACCAGTAGCCAGTGGGAAGCATTGCTACATGTCCGGCGAAAAAATTGGAGAATGCTACATCATAATCGGCATGCATCGCATCTGCCGTAGTATATTGAAACATTCGCTGCAACGATTCTGCCAGCTTTCTGCCGCTTTCATTATTGTAGCTGTCCGGAAGCGTCTGGCGCATGAATTCCGCACCTTCCTCATTTTCTGCCACAGAGGCAGTGGCAATGAGCATAGGTGCCCAGCCTGTACCTTCCGTATGCAGCCCAAGGGGGATAATGCCCTGCGCCTGCAAACGGTCACAGCATTCCCAAAATTCTTCCCAGGTTTCCGGGAATTTCTCGATACCGGCTCTGTCAAACAGTCTTTCATTATAGAATATACCAGAACAGGTAAAGGCTGCCGTGCTGATGGGACCCAGATACACATTCCCGTCCTCATAGGTACAGCCTTGAAGCACTGCAGGTTCGATGCTGTTTTTCCATTCCGGATCTGCATCCAGATAGGGAGTTAAATCTGTCAGGCGCTGCTCCTCTACCATCATTTGATAAAAGGAAGGCACCGTACACACATCATAGATAATCGCCGGTAACGTATCTGTCACGTTCATCCGTTTCAGGTTCTGACGGTACTCTTCCTCGGTTTCCAGAACCCATTCCACATTCAGGTGATACTTTCCCTTATAGGCTTCATTAAATGCATTGGCCAGCTCTTCGTTATTTTTCTTGCCGGAAGTGGGATCAACCGTAAAGATAATAGGGATTTCCACCACGCCGGATTCTTCTGTCACATTGTCTTTGCTTTCTGTCTGCCCACAGCCCGTTAAAAGACTTACTGCCACCAGCAGACTCACTATACCTGTCGCCCTGTTTCTTTTATTCTTCACGCTTCTCACCACCTCCAGGAATCCGAATTTCACAAAGTGTACCGTCAGACTTCGCGTAATACAAATAGCGCACGCTGTCCCCATACTTCAGCCGCAGCCGTGTCAGTACATTCACTACGCCATACCCGTTTTTCTGATCCGGAAAACATTTTTTGGCCTCGGATATCGGTTTGTCATTCAGTTCATTAATCCTCTGTGCCATTGCCTGATCGATGGCTTTTCCATTGTTGAATACGGTGAGAACCAGTGTTCCGTCTTCCTTATAGACATGGATGTGAATCACACCGCCTTCATAAATCTCACAGAAACCGTACTTGATGGCGTTTTCCACGAGGTTAAAGACGATGTGGTAAATGTCGTCCTCGGACGCGCGCACGGTCACGCCCTCGCTCATGAGGCACGTGTG
>USSP01000055.1 GCA_900557385.1 uncultured Lachnospiraceae bacterium | reverse complement strand
GCATCTCCGCTGCTGCCGCATTGGTAAAAGTCACGATTAACATCCGGTCAATGTCCACCGGCTCTTTTTCATCCAGGATGCGCTGCAAAATCCGCTCTACCAGAACCGCCGTCTTACCACTGCCCGCTGCCGCCGACACCAGCAGATTTTCCCTGCGGGAATCAATGACCTGTTGCTGTTCCTCTGTAAACTGCATTACGCCTCTCCTTTCTGTTCTGCCATTTTTTCATACACCTGTTCCTCGGTGAGTTCCTCCAGCTGCCGCATGTTCATTCCCGGCATCTGTTTGTCAAAGCCACACACATTTTTGTAACTGCAATAGGTGCAGGAAGACTGCTGCCCTTTTTCATAAGGATTCAGTGCCATCTCTCCCTTTAAAATATCTGCTGCAATGTGTTTGATCTTTTGGTTTACATAATTTGATATTTGGTGAAGCTGTTCCTCACTTGCCACCTGGGAACGGGCACTTAGGGAGCCATCCTTTTTCCATTCCACGGGAATGACATCCGACTTGGAGGTACTGTCCTTATCCATCAGCCGCAGCACCTCCTCCGACTCGTTTAAAAGTCCCACGGTGCGTAACTGCCCGAAAATCTCGTTACGGATCTGCTCCTCGCTCTCTCCGCTTTCCTCCACCAACGGATCCGCCATACGATAGTAGAGAATGCCTGCTGGCACAATTTCCTGCCCCGGATGCTCCACCTTCTCCTGCTCCATAGCAGCATTGAGATAGACCACCAGCTGAAGCTGCAGGCCATAATACACGGAAACCAGATCCAGCTGCTTACGCCCGGACTTATAGTCCAACACCTTCACATAAATCTTATCATCGGTTTCAAAGGTGTCCACCCGGTCGATGCGCCCGGTGAGTTTCATTTGTTCATCCGGTGACAACCCAAGATCCACATCGGAAAGGGTATCTGTCCTGGTAAATTTCATTTCAAACCGACGGGGAGTAAAGACGCCCTTCTGCAGCTGATGCTGCAGAGTTCGTACGGTCCTGCCCATCACCCGCTCCATCCGGGTCAGCACATATTCCCTTCGGGCGCTGCTGTAGAGGATGCTCTCCCCGTAATTGACCGCGAATTCCTCAATCGCCTCATGCACCCAGAGTGCCGCCTCTTCCGTTGTAAAAGTAAGCCAGGTGCTGCCGTGTTCCTCCACTTTATGCCCGAAAATCTCCAGAATTCCATGGAAAATCGTTCCCAGGTCCGATGCCTCAAACTCGTATTCCTCCCGCTCCGAAAGCTGCAGACCATATTGAAGAAAATGGGCATACTCACAGGAGGCAAACTGCTCTAACCGGCTCACGCTGTTTTGCAGAAGCTGCCCGTACAAAAGCTTCGCCGTGGCTCTGGCAAGTTTTCTGTCCCGGTGGGTAAAAAATGCCGCCTCTTCCAGACAGTCATACAGTCCCCCCATGGAGTCTTCTCCACCGCCATACAGACTTCCCAGCAACGGCATCTCACCCTCGCCTCTGCCATCCGCATATTTCCGCAGGCTGGATGCCAGAAGATCCAGCCCATCCTCATAATTGTACAGCTGAGCCTCCCAGCTCTGCTCCTCCGGGTGCTCCACCGTAAGGGTGGGAAAAAGGCGCTTCATCGTGGCAATCAGATAAGCAGGGCGCAAGGATTTTCCCTCCCCGCTTACTTTGGCATAGGACAAAAACAGCCGGTCTGTCGGCTTCGTCATGTTCATATATAAGTACAGCTTCTGAATGTACATCTGCTTGCGGGGTGTGGGTGCCAGTTCCAGATCCGGTGCCACCTGTTCCAGAAATTCCCGGTCAATATCTGATAAAATTCCCCCGCTTGCCGTGTTCTTCGGAATGTTACCATCGTTGACTCCCAGGAAAAACAGGGTGCGGATCTGGTTCAGACGGGTTCGCTCCATGTCCCCCACAACCACACGGTCTACATTCTGGGGAATGGTTCCCACCTCAATCTCACCAAAGCCTGCATCCAGAATCTCATAAAACTCCTGCAGTGTCATGGACTCTGTCCCCAGAAGTCCCACAATCTGGTCAAGTAAATCCATCACCAGACGGTAAATCTGCCCGTATTCCATGGCGCGCACCGGATCTTCCTCCCGGAAACGGTCTTCATACCCTGCTAACCGTTGCTGCACCTGGTTCTGTTCCAGGAAACGATAGAGTGCTGTGCCATAGTCCTGAGCGGTTTCTCCCGGTGTCAGTAAAGGAGCCATCTCCGCTAACAGCCGTTCCCGCAGGGCATTGACCTGTTCCAGTTCTTTCACAATTTCCTCACTTGCTGCATTTCTACGGACAAACTGCTTTTCGTAAGCCCGCTTTCCACGGATGCCAAAGGCAAGAATATACTGCTCCAGGACATCCACCTCCTCCGGCGTAAATCCGGTGAGGCCACACCGCAGATAGTGAAAAACTGTCTCATAGGAAAAATCCTTGATCAGCATCTGCAAGGCAGCGCGTATCAGTTCGATAAAAGGATTTAACAAAATTCCTCTGGTCTGATCTACAAACACCGGAATTCCAAACCGGGCAAACTGCTCCCGTACTTCCTGGGCATAAGTCTCCAGATTACCTGTCACCACCGCAATCTGGCGGTACTCATAGCCTTCTTCCCGCACAAGACGATGAATTTTCAAACAGGTCTGGTGTACCTCTTCCTTCGGCGTCGATGCCTCATACATCTGAATCCGTTCGACTTCTTTTTCGTAAGGTTTCATGGGAAAACGAAACAGATAACGCTCCAGATGTGCAAGCTCCGGGTTCTCCCCAAAACGCGCCACACTGCCGTTTCGCCGCTCCAGGAAAACATCCTTTTCCCGTTGAAGTCCCTGCTCCGTCACAAGACGTTCCAACGATGTCACGGCCTTGGAACTGAGATAAAAGAGCTTCTGCTCTCCGGTCACGTGATAGGGATCATCCCCCTCATCCATATCCAGCGTCACAATGACTCTCTCTGCCAGCTGGGTCAGTGTGGCGATCACATGATTCTGAATCGGTGTGAAGCCGGTAAATCCATCAAAAACGATCACACTGCCCTGTACCATTCCGGATTTGGGCAGCACTCTGCAGAGACGCTCCAGTGTCTCCTCCGTGGTCATATATTTTTCCCGGATGTAACCGGAAAACCGTTCATATAAAACAGACAAATCCTGCAATTTACTCTGCAGTGCCCCTCTGCGCCCCGTCTGTCCGATCATCTTCTGCAGCTGCTCCACAGACACGCCGTACTGCATAAATTCGGAAATCGCCGACTTTACCTCATGGATGTAACCGATTTTATTCAGATTTTTCCCAATCACCGGTAAATCCTGCGCCACATCCGCTGCTACCTTGCGAAGTACCAGGCTTTTACCGGTATCGTCTAAGACCGGCAAATCATCTCCGCCCACCTCGTCAAAAATACGGTAGGTCAGCCGTCCGAAGCTTAATACATCAATATTTAAGATTCCATGCCCCGCAGATTTTAACACCATATCCTTCTGGGTCTGCATGGTAAACTGATCCGGTACAATCAACAGAAAATTTTTCCGGGGACAAAGTGCCGCCTGCTCCAGCAATTCCCTACAAACCTGTTCACTTTTTCCGGAACCACCGGCTCCAAAATAAAATTGCAGTCCCATGCGCTTCTCCTCACCTCCCGGTTCTTCATCCGGGCTAAAGTCACTTTCTCGTTACAGTATACCAGAGCAGCCGCGGATTCGCACAAGAAAATCCGTTTTTTCTTGAGAAATCCTACATTTTCCAGTATGATAACATTATAGGTTTAAATTTCCGGTGTGCGCCCATCGCACACTTTATGATTAAATGGCAGGTACAAAGGATTATGGCAAACCGCAATAACAGAAACCGTCACCGCTCCCACAGAGGTAAAAACGCGAACTATTCCCAGGAAGAACGGCGGATTCCCGACCGGAAAGACTCGCCCTTCACGATTTCCGTCATTACAGCATACAAAAAAATTTACGCCGCCATCCCCGCAAATAAACGGCATCTGGGGGGAGGCAAATATATCACCGGTGAAAAACTCACCGCGCAGATTACAGAAATAGAGAAAAAACTGATGAATGGTTCTTACAGCGAGGCTGAACTGGGTTCCCTTCATAAAACCATCAGCAACGCCCGCATCTGTGCCAGTGTATCCGGCGACACTGCCAGTTATTTCCAGGTCAATGAGACGCTGATTCCATGGCTTGCCCGGTGGGATGCTCAATATCTCACAGAGAAAAACCGGGACACGGTATATGCCCTTCTGGATTCTTTTCGTGCTTCTCCTTCCCAGCTGACCCGTGGCGCTTCCATTCAGGAAAAATATAAAGAATTTGAGAGTCGTCTCATCCGCGATCAGGTACTAAAACTGATCCAGCGAGACCCAGAGCATGAATTCCCGGAAGTTTTGGCGATGAAACGCCGCTTTATCCTCCACATGGGACCTACAAATTCCGGTAAGACCCACGATGCCCTGGAACGGTTAAAGACGGCAGAAAATGGCGTCTATCTGGGACCCTTACGTCTTCTTGCACTGGAAATCTATGATCGCATGAATAAAGACGACATTCCCTGTTCCCTCCTTACCGGGGAAGAACAGATTGATGAGCCGGGCAGCAGCATCTATGCCGCTACCGTAGAAATGCTGGATTTTGAAGCCCATTATGATATTGCTGTCATTGACGAAGCACAGTTTGTGGAGGACTCTGCCCGGGGAGACTCCTGGGTAAAAGCCATCATGGGCATCAAGGCCGAAGAAATCCACCTCTGTTTCAGTCCCGAAGCACTGCCGATCCTGGAAAAAATCATCAAACGATGCCGGGATACCTATGAGATTGTGGAGCATCACCGTCATACCGATTTAGTCTTCGAGGATAAACCTTTTACCTTTCCTGACGATTTGCAAAAAGGTGATGCCCTTATCGTTTTCTCCAAAAAATCCGTACTGGGTCTGGCAGGAAGAATCGAACAGGGCGGGGGACGCCGTCTCCATGCCAGCGTGATTTACGGTAATCTCCCCCCGGAGGTTCGCCGTCGCCAGGTAGAGCTTTTTACCGCCGGTGAAACCGATGTGGTGGTTTCCACCGATGCCATCGGACTGGGTGTGAATCTTCCGATTCGCCGTGTCATCTTTATGGATGATCAGAAATTTGACGGTGTATGCCGCCGTCCATTAAACGGCAAAGAAGTGCGCCAGATCGCCGGGCGTGCCGGACGCTATCTGCTATACCCCACCGGCTATGTCAATGCACACGGGGAAGAAATGTTAGCTTATATCCGGAAAACCTTTACCGCTGATACTGAACCCATTACCCAGGCGCGTCTGGGATTTCCTTCCGAGCTGCTCGACCTCAGTGAACCCCTTGACCGTATCATTGAGGAATGGGGCAATATCGAGCCCTCCGAGCCTTTTGTCAAAGTGGATACCACAGATGTACTCTTTCTCTACCGCCTGTTGGAAAAGCACAAGGCGCAGATTGCCGGTTTTGAGGACAAGCATACCATCTATCGGATGATTACCTGCAATATTGATGTGAAAAATAATGAGGTGATTGACCAATGGCTGGAATATTGCAAAACCTATGCTGCGGATGTATGTCTGGAAAAACCGGAGCAGATTTACGGTCATGATGAATTGATTTCCTTAGAGAATTATTATAAGAAATTAGATCTGTACTTCCAGTTTTCCAACCGTCTTGGAAAAGAATTGGATCTGGATTTTGTCCTGTCAGAAAAGGCAGATACGGAGGCACGTATTACTGAACTTCTGAAGAATAATAAACGCCGCTACATTCCCAAATGCCGGGTATGTGGCAGAACACTCACCATCGCGGAAACTACCTATGGTCTGTGCAACAAGTGTCACGCGAAGAGAATGATGGTGTAACTTCTTTCCATTGCAGAAATGGTAAATCAAATGCGCGTTGGAAATCATACTTGCAATTTGGCAATGAGAGCATCTTTCAGAACTTTTGAATAATTGATACCATAGTTCTCGCATGCAGTATTGAGCCACGCAGGGATGCTCAGCGTTTTTTTGACTGCTTTATCATCATACGCCCGCGCATACTCATCCAGATTCACACACACCAGATTGACGAAAGCTGCATCGTCATCCTTTTTAACCGCATCAAGCGGTGTGGCAGAGGGAATTGGTTCACCATCGCGCAATGCAGTAAATAAATATTGACCACAAGCCTCCTGTGCCATTGCAAATGCATCGGCAAGATTATCTCCATATGTGGCTAAATCATTAAGATCGGGAAAAATAACAGAAAAACGATTGTCATCCTCAAGATAAAACACGGCAGGATAAATATAATTCATATAGCACTCCTTCTTTCTTCTACGGGTGGCAGATTTCATTTAAGCCCTGCCTGCTTTAATATAGAATTGACAACTCTTTGCGGAATATCACCTGGATGATTCGGGATTGTCATTTTTCCCGATTTGATGGGGTGCTTATATTGATGATGAGAACCTCTTACATCGACAAGCATCCATCCGTCGTCAAGGATTACTCTCTCAAGTTCACGAAATCTCATTCGTAGTATTCCTCCTTGCATGATAACACGTAAAATACGTAGTTTCAATAGGTAACAGATAAAACACATAAAAACGTAACATATCTATTACCAAAAACAAATGGGATGGAATGACTGAATAGTCCTTTGAAGAAACAGATAGGAATCCCAAATATGTGATTTGAAAATATCAGAAACTTAGAAAGTCGTCAAGTCCTTTTTAGACTTAACGACTTTCTTTACGGCTTTCTTATTAGCATACACACATCCCTTGAAGTATGCAAAATAGAACTACGTTTTCTCCTCCACTGGGCACATGGTTTGAAAAACTGAAATTTTGCCCTCGGCTACTTGTTAATTTTATGGTTTTTTTGTATTATGTAAACTTCTTTTGGCAAATTGATTCAAAATAAAGCTTTTTGCCCGGATTTCAGTACCCTAGCAGGGCAAAATGTTCCTTTCCTGACTTCGGTTGCCCATCGTGACTGCTTTTCTATACAAAATGCTTGTATTTCAACGGATTTTAATGGTTGCTTGGGCAAAATCAAGAATTTAAGAACCATATGCCCGCAGAAGGATTCAAGCCCTTGCAGAAAACAGGAAGGAGCCACTTACAGCCCTTTCTCCAATACCATTCTTTACTTCGAACATATTTCTCACCCTAATCAAATCCTTACATTAGAAAAAGCCACCGGAAAGTGTGTCTCCACACTTTTCCAGTGGCTTTTTTTGCAAATCAATAGCTATATAATTACTCTTTAAATCTCAAAATTAACACCGGTATCCTTCGGCTCATCATCAGCAAAGACATAGTCCTTGCCGGGAAGGATTGCATTTAAGAGGATACCTACTAAGGAACCGACTGCCAGTCCGCTTAAGGATACCTGGGCACCAGCTACATGGAAGCTGATTGCACCTACTGCACTGTAGGTGATACCGATGGACAGTACCAGAATCAATGCTGCAATGATAACGTTACGGCTCTTGCTGAAATCAACCTGGTTCTCAACTACATTGCGGACACCGACTGCGGAAATCATACCGTACAGTACCAGGGAAACACCACCGGTGGTTGCGCCGGGCATACAGCCGATGATGGCTGCAATCTTCGGAGAGAAAGAGAAGATCATGGAAAACAGAGCTGCCAGACGGATTACACGGGGATCATATACCTTGGTTAAGGACAATACACCGGTGTTCTCACCATAGGTGGTGTTGGCAGGTGCACCAAACAGAGCAGCTACCATAGTTGCCAGACCATCACCTAACAGGGTGCGGTGTAAGCCGGGATCTTTGATATAGTTTCTGTCAACCGTGGAAGAAATTGCGGACACATCACCGATATGTTCTACAATTGTAGCAAGAGAAATCGGGATGATGGTAATTGCTGCGGTTGCCAGAAGCGCCCAGTCAGGATTCTGGAAAACAGAAAATACAGTGTCACTGAATTTTACAGGCAGACCAATCCATGCTGCATCATGAATTTTCTGGAAATCCACACCGCCATTTTCTACAGTAATCAGTCCTGCTGCCGTGCAGATCGCAGCTACCACATAAGAAGAAATGACACCCAGAATAATCGGGATAATCTTCACCATGCCTTTACCCCAGATATTGCAGACAACAATCACCACAATGGCAACCAATGCAATCCACCAGTTTGCGGAACAGCTGTTAATAGCTGACTGGGAAAGGGAAAGACCGATAGCGATGATGATAGGACCGGTTACAATCGGAGGGAAATATTTCATAACCTTACTGGAACCGAAGACTTTGATAAGACCGGCAAGAATCAGATAGATAAGACCTGCACAGGCAACACCGAAACATGCGTAAGGGAGCATTTCCTTATTCGGCTGCCCGTCAATCATGGGAGCAATAGCTGCATAGCCGCCGATAAAAGCGAAAGAGGAACCTAAAAATGCGGGAACCTTTCTCTTGGTAATTAAGTGGAATAACAATGTTCCAAGACCTGCAAATAACAGGGTTGCGGAAACACTAAGTCCGGTCAGTGCCGGTACGAGAATCGTCGCACCAAACATGGCGAACATGTGCTGGATGCCGAGCACAATCATTTTGGAAGTGCCCAGTTTCGTGGCATCGTAGATCGGCTCATTGCCAATCGTAACTTTTTCTTTACTCATTTCTCTCCTCCATCATTTGAATGTTATTTTTGCTGTTGGTATTTTACCACGCTTCCTCTGTTCCTACAAGGAAATCCCACCACTTTTTTATACAATTTTTCCTTCAAAAAAGTTGTGAAAGAAGTACCCTTCCGATATACTGGTCTTATATACTGACAGAAAGAGGAAAAGACGGATGAAAGAGAAACTTTATACCATTCCTTTAAACGATGCGATCCAGGCACAGGATGAGTGTCCCTTCTGCTATGTGGAACGAAATGTGGAGCAGGATCTGTTGGACTTCGTCCTGGGAAGCGGCTCTTCCTATATGGAAAGTGATGTCCGTGGCATGACCGATGAAGCCGGCTTTTGCCGCGCTCATTTCAAGAAAATGTTCGACTACGGCAATACCCTGGGCAATGCCTGGATTTTAAAGACCCATTATATGAAGACCCGTTCCGATATGCACAAGCTTTTCGCTGCTTACACCCCCGGCAAAACTTCTCTGAAAGATAAGTTCAAAAAAAATGCCGCATCAGAACATCCCATCGGCATCTGGACGAAGAAGCGTCAAAACTCCTGCTATATCTGTA
>USSP01000054.1 GCA_900557385.1 uncultured Lachnospiraceae bacterium | reverse complement strand
GCTCGTTGGAATACTGTTCTGCCAGATCTAACATCATACGCAGAGCATAACGCCCTTTCGTTGAAATCTTCATCTCTTCAACTTCCTTTCTCTTTTCTGTGTTTGTCCATTTCCTACTTAACTTATATGTTTACCGTATATTGTTTTGAAGGTTTTGTCAAGGGAAAATATGAAATCCATGGCAGTACGCTTCTGTCAGGGGCAGCTTCCATTCCATGCAAAAACCCCGGAGAAGTTTCCTTTCTCCGGGATTTTGTATGCTTCTAAAGTTTATGCTCTCTGTAATTCAATCCACTCAATGTTCATACCGGGTTTCACATAATCGAGGGACAGCTCATAGATCCCCTTCTCCAGTTCCACACGTACTAACTTCTGGGTCAGCCAGCGGCCATCGCTGCCTGCCATCTGTACCGTAGACGCTACCTGACCATTTAATAAGATATTGGTGGTGCTTTGAGCCAGATTGGTTTCCTCCGACATAATCTTGACGAAGATGCCGTAAACACCTGGTTCACTTACCTGCAGTTCCAGCTTCTTCTTAGCGCCCACTGCCAATCTGGGTTCCTTGGTCACATCCTGGGCATCTGCTACATCCATGCCTGCTGCCTGAAATTTCTCAATGGCATCGCGATCCTTCGGCGGTCTGGAAAATACCGGAGCATGCATGAGGAAGTTACAAATATTCATGGCACTGCGTTGTAACTCACCTACGGTTACCCATCCTTTTTCCAGTCCTTCGATGGTATTGTCCCCCATAGAGTTGATTTCACCGCCATTATTGTTAACTACCATATAAACATCATTCTGGCTGCGGATCATGGCAGCGGTGTTCTGTCTGGTACCTTCACCCTTTTCTACGGGATCGTTCATGTTCGCCCACCAGTCTGTCATAACCATGCCTTTAAAGCCCCACTCACCGCGGAGAATGGTGGTGGTCATGTCATAGCTGGACGCTGCATGATAACCATTGATACGATTATAGGAGGTCATAATGGAACTTGCCTCCCCTTCCTTTACTGCCATTTCAAAGCCCTTAAGATAAATCTCACGAAGCGCTCTCTCGGATACTACAGAATCCACCTGGAAGCGGCGCTTCTCCTGACTGTTCACTGCAAAATGTTTAATGGTTCCCGCAGATCCGCCTTTTTTAATTCCACGGGTCTGGGCACTTGCCATGGAGCCGGTTACATAGGGATCTTCAGAAAAATATTCGAAGTTTCGTCCATTTAAAGGATTTCTATGGATGTTCATACCGGGACCCAGTAAGGTATCAATCTCGTTACCTAACAGTTCTTTTCCTTCCAGCACATACAACTCCTCTACCAAAGGAATATCCCATGTGCAGGCAAGCAGGGTTCCAATGGGGATCTGTGTCGCCTTTAAGCCACTTTCCATACGGATTCCGGAAGGTCCGTCAGAAGTACATCCTACCGGGATGCCATAATCATACAGGCTGTCTCCCAGACCTCCGAATGCAGAAGCAGTTCCCGGTGTTACCTTCGGGCTGCTCATACCTTCTCCACGTACCAAAGTTGCCAGTTCCTGATCCGTAAGCTGTGCTATGAACTGCTCCAAAGTTGCTTTCCCCTCTGCTACATCCTTCAGGACGATCCCCTGATTTCCTGTCTGGGGAATGGTCTGAGGCATACGGTCTTTGATTCTCTTAGCCAGATCGATGGTTCGGGTAGGCACCTTTTCATAGGTCAGTTCATAAACGACACTGCCGTCTTCTTTCGTCTGTGCCTTTCCCGGCTTCATACGTTCAAAGTTTTCTGTCGGTGCCATTGCTTCTTCCAAACGTTCCACGACTGTCAGATCTGCTACCTCATAGCCTGCTTTGGCATCCACAGATACTTCCTTGACATCCCGGACACTGTTTCCCACATAAAAAACGTAGGTACCTGCTTCCAGTACATAGCAGGACTTCTCTCCGGTCACACCACCGTCATCATAGGCAGCTAATCTGGAAACGGGAACGGACAATTCCAGTTTCTGCATCTGCCCCGGCTGTAATAATCCGGTCTTGGCAAACGCAACCAGTTCTCTCGCCGGTCTTCCCAGTTTTCCCTGGGGTGCACACAGATAAATCTGCACGACTTCTTTACCGGCATAATCCCCGGTATTGGTTACCTTCACCTGAAAGTTGATCGCATCCGCCGTGCTTTCTGCCTTTTCCGTCTCGATGGTAAAGGTTGTATAGGTTAATCCAAAACCAAAGGGATACATAACACGTTCAGGAGCGAAGGTTTCAAAATAACGATAGCCTACATAAATATCTTCCACATGGGTATTGCTGTTATCATCTCCAAAATTGGCAGTAGACGGGTAATCTGCCAGTTCGTAAGCAATGGTATCGGTCAGTTTACCACTGACAGGAATCTTTCCGGTCAGTACATCTGCTACGCCATTGCCACCTTCCATACCACCCTGCCAGATATAAACAACAGCCTTTAGGCTGGGAACCACCGCAGGATCTTTCATCCAACTCATATCAATGATGTTTGCCACATTTAACAGCACGATAACCTGTTTAAAAGCACTACAAACAGCACGAAGATTCTCCATTTCCTCGTCTGTCAGCCGATACCCTCCCTGGGCATCCACGTTATCCTTGTCTTCACCGGCTGTACGTCCCACGATGAAAAGGGCTTTACCGGATTTTTCTGCTGCTTTCTGGGCAAAGGAAAGACTGATTGGCATTTCTTTCTGATTCCAGGGTTCTGCTGCCCAGCCACCGCCTCCGTTGTCAAAAGGATTGCTTTTTAACCACTCCTGGTAAGCATCTGCTACCTCAGTGTTAACCTCCACGCTGTCGTTGGCTTTCAGCGCATCCAAAATATTGCTGACATATTCCACATTTACCGCACCGCCTGAACCGGTACCACTGCGATAATATTCGATCTGGCTGCGTCCGAAAATGGAAATCTTCTCACCACCGCCTAACGGTAATACCTTTTCTTCATTTTTTAATAAAACCGCACCCTCTGCTGCAACGCCTCTGCATTTTTCAGCAAATCCGGGAAGCGGTACTCCGATCAAACTTTTACCCATTCATGATTCTCCTTTTGTAGTTGTTGTCTTCATTATAAAGACCCCGGAAACCGGCGTCAATATTAAAACGTTTTAAATGCCAGGTTCTCGGGGTTTCCCTATTTTATTTCGGTTTGCTTTTTTTATTTTTTTTTATTTTCTGCGATCAATTCCGCGGTCATTGTAATAAGCCCATTTATCTGCATACATCTGGCTCTCCGCATGATTCAGCAGTTTATTGATTCGGTTCTTACCTTCTTCTTCCCAGACCGCTCCGATTGCCATAAGAATATTTCGCCGTTTTATACAGGATACAATGAAGTGTCCCATGATTTGAAGCATATTCGCCGCATACTTGATGGATTGTTGCGGGGGATCATCCACTCCGTAAAAGCCGATTACTTTTCCTTATTTCCTATCATGATAACGCAGCATCTAGTACTTTGTCACTATGTTTTTATTTGAATGGAAAATAATGGAAAAGAAAAAAGGACGCTATGTTCAAACAAAGTCCGGTAGAATCATTCGACAGCTATACTGTCAAATAAATTTCTACCGGACTCTTCTGTTCTGTAGTTTCTTCCGATTACGGGCGCTGTCCCATTGCGCCTTCTAAAGTAATGGTTTCTCCGCTCATATACTTAAAATCAGGAGATGCAAGCTGTACGCAAGCACGTCCGATTTCCTTCTCCACATCACCAAAATGGCCCATCGGCGGCATCTTTACATTTGCTTTAAAAGCTTCTGGATAAGCTTTCTCAAATTGCTCCAGCTGTGCCGTCCAAGCTAAAGGACATACAACATTGACATTGATGCCGTCAGCTCCCCACTCGGTAGCTGCCACTCTGGTCAGTCCACGAATTCCTTCTTTGGCTGCTGCATAGGAACATTGTCCAAAATTACCAAACAGGCCTGCTCCGGATGCAAAGTTGATAACGGAACCCTTGGTCTCTTTCAGATAGGGATAGCATGCTTTCATATAATAAAATGCTGCATACAAACCAGAATAAACCGCCAGGTCAAATTGTTCTGTAGTATGATCTGCAATGGTCACTCCGGATGCGGATGCCTGTGCATTGTTGATCAGTACATCAATTCTGCCAAAAGCATCTATGGTCTGCTTTACTACTTCTGCCACAATAGCCTCGTTATCCGCACCGGCACTGATATCTGCCTGAACGGGAAGCACCTTAATTCCATATTTGCTTTCCAGTTCTTCCTTGGCATCCGTCAGTTTCTTCACATTCCGTCCGGTCAGTACCAGGTTTGCCCCCTCTTTCGCATACGCAGTTGCAATACCGTAACCAATGGAACCGCAGCTTCCGTCACTGAGTACGGCTCTTCCACCGCCTGTAATAATTGCTGTCTTTCCCTCCAAAAAACCCATGTTATATCCACCTTTCTCTTGATATGTAGATGCGTACATCATAGTTTCGTGTGCCTAACATCTATGTCTTAGTATACCATAAAAGTATGTTGCTGTGGGAAGAAATATTGTGCTCCTTGATTATCTTTATTGCCGTTTTGGCACCGGAATACTTGCTCCTGATCAGCTAATATGCATCTTGTCCTTAATATCAGTTATAAGTCAATCGGTAAGTTATTTTCTTATTCCACTCAGGCGTAGTTGCTCAATTGTCTCCCTATTACAATCGACATATGTGACAGACTCCGGTTGATATTGCTCCAATATCGTTTGTAGCGAATTTTCATCTATCAAGTCATTCCTGTGATAATAGGATTGAACTGTGCCGTCCCTCGTTGAAGCAACACTGTCTATTGTCTCAAGTTCAATTCCTCCCTCCGGTAAAATATGATATAATGTTTGCCCGTCCCATGCCGTCCCTGAATAATTGTCCTCTATTACTCCGTTTTTACATATCTTACAAGAGCCATTGCGATATCCGATACCTCTCATTAACTGATACGCTCTTCCGTCTTTCCATGTATATACATCATAAATTTCATAGTAGGGTGTATCATAATCAAATTTAAGACCTATAAAAAATTCCTCTATACCATCATTATTTAAATCAAGCAATACATATACCGGTTCAGCCTCTGGGCTTCCAATCGCATTTAGGTACTCATCACATATATACGAATCCCCTGCTGCGGCCATAGCCTTTGATACATCCTTTACCTTTCATATATTGACCTACAGTATAATATCTTTCCGCAATATCACCATAAGATACGCCGGGCGTCTCACCTTCATAAATTCTCTCTTCGGCTTCTTTATTTTGATCCAAATACTGGTACTGTGGTCTAAACTGGATGCTCAAAAATCTTGTATTTCCTTTTTCATCATAATCAAAGTAGACATCTGCCTCTCCCCAAAAATCAAACTTATCATAACACTGAATCCCATGTGTTGCAATCAGGCAGGTTTTTCCTTCATATTCTCCTACTTCTATATTCCAAATTCCCCACGCTGACACATTCCCACAGATTTCTCCCGAAGGGTAATCTACAAATTCTGTTTCATACCACTCAACCAACTGACTGGTAAATTCCGTTTCTTCCCCGTTGTCTGAAAGAAATTCTCTTTTCAAATCTAAATAATGTGATTCTACATCGAAAGTAACTGATTCATCCAAATTTTCACAGGATATCACAGCCTGCCACTTGGTGTCTCCCTTTGTAACAGACAATGGAAATGCATTATCCATCATCGTTTCGCCATGAATCATCTCCAGCGGTTTCCAACTTGAATTGTACTGCTTTAATACGATATATTCCTCCAGTGGCATGGAATTTACTCTTGGAGCAAATGAAAAGAAAATTTCTTTTTCCCCATCATGATCCAAGTCTACATATTCTGCTACGCATGGGTCAATTCTACAAGGATCCTCATACTCATAAATCATCTCACCATTCCAATAAAACTTGAAATGGGAATAGAAGTTGTTTGATTCATCTCCTAGATCGACCTCCACATATTCTTTTGTACCATTGCCATCCAAGTCCTTAAGTTCACTTATAAACACTGTATCAGATAGCCATATGTATCCATTGTCATCTTTTGCGTTTTCCACATTTTCGTTTTCTTTGACTGGCTCCTCCTCTTCCCAGATAAACCAAAAAGAACTGCTGCCTGAAAATATTTTTTCGTTTTTCGTCTGATTTTCCACTGCAATCTCAAACACCGTATTCCTATTATCATCCGTATCAGCTGCAACTGCTATATGTGCATAATAATCCCCCACATAATATGCGGTTCCCGCCCCTTCCCTATAATCTATGGAAATAACATTTCCGTAATTTTCACTTATTTTTTTTAGGAGTTCAGACTCACTTAATTGTTTAGTATCATCGCCAAACAACTCTGATAATCTCCCCTGTATCCTTATTGCTTTCGCATCCTCAGCCAGAACAGCCCCTGCTAAATCTTCATCATAGTCTCCTTCAAAAACGATTGATAATTCCGTTTTGGGCAATTCCCCGATATAATATAAGGCATGATAGAATTCCGCGTCATATCCTGTCAATTTTTGATATTCTCTATAACTGATTGCCTTGTAGTCTGCTATCGAAAAATCACTTTTCGGTTCTGTCAAAAAGCATACAGCCACTACTACACAGGCAGCCATGGATATCAAAACAATCCAAAAGGATGGCTTTTTGTAATTCAGCACCAACTTCACTCTATCCTTTACTCCCACTTCTCCAAATGCCAACGGACACATCATTACTAATCGCCTCTGCGTTGCACAAGACAATAGCACTCTGGAATATTTTTTCTTATCCTCAAAGTTCATATCACGAATCACCTTTTCATCACAGGCAAGCTCAATATCCTTGCATAGCATAATGTATGCAACCCAGCAAAGAGGATTGAACCAATAGATACAAAGAAGCAAATACCCAAAAGGTTTCCACAAGTGATCTTTTCTTTTAAGATGTGCACTCTCATGCGCTATAATATATGCCATCTCTTCCTCTGATAGTGAAGAGGAAAGGTATATTCTGGGTCTGATAATTCCCAAAATAAAAGGGGATTTTACTGCATCACAAATATAGATGTTTTCTCTATATAGCACAGCTTCCCTTACACATAGGCGCAATTTTATCATACTCACCAATGCCAAAATAAGAAGCACCACCATTCCGCATAACCAAAGCCCCCCTGCGATTTCTGTCACTATTTGTAGCGGAGCCACGCTTTGGGTTTCCTGATATGCAAAGGTTTCTGCTAGTGCGGGATTTATCGTATTTTCTACAACATCTACGTTACTGTCTATGAACGGCACATAAGGTATCCGTTCTCCCTCCACCATAGTGCTGGACTTGATAGGCTCTGCACTTGGTTGCAGGCTAAATGTACTTTCTATGGAAAACGGAAATATCAGTCGGATTGCTACTATCCCCCATAATAAACAGCTAATCCACTTTGGTATCCTCCTAAATAGAAGTCGAATACCTAATACTGCTAAAATTATCCAACTGGCTGTGATGCTCATATTCAGCAGTTTTAAGAAAATTTCTCCCATATTCATTTTTCCTCCGCCTGATCAATCATCTTACGAATTGCCTCAGCTTCTTTCGGTGTCAGTTTTGCATCCTGCGTAAATGCTGCAATAAATGCCGGAAGAGAACCCGCAAAAGTGTCTTCTACATACTGTCTGCTCTGTCTGGCATAAAAATCCTCTCTGGATATTACGGCTGTTACCAGTCCGTTTTCATTCTGAAACAATCCCTTATCAATCAATCTTCTCAAAACATTGTGTGCAGTTGTACGCTTCCAGTTAAACTCCACTGCCGTCATCTTTACCAGTTCCGATGAAGTAACTGGTTCATGCTCCCAAATCATATCTGCATATCTTGCCTCAATAACACCTAATTGAATATCCATATATGTATCCTCCTAAAGCCAGTAGACCACAAGCAGTAGTCTTATTTAGAGACTATCACTTGTAGTCTTGTTTGTCAATATGATTATATTTTTTCCTATCTGCCACCTCTATCGCTCCGGTAATGCTGGCTCTGTCTGTTGTTTTCTCGTTCCTTTACTTCTTGCGCCTTTCTTTGAAGCCTTGCCTTTAAGCTGTCCGACTCTGCCTTATTTCCGGCCTGCTGTTCCCACCTTGCAACTGCAGACTGATAATCGCAGTATTCAGTTTTACAGGTATGGTATTCAGCCAAGAACTCCTTTACATTGTTATAGCCATAACTCTGCACGATACTTGACAAATACTGTTTCATATTGGCTATCTGTATCATTAACTGTTCTGCCTGCTCCTGCAACTCCTTACGCTGTTTTCCCTTGAAAATCCCTTTTGTTCCGGCAATCTCCTTCTCAACACTTGCAAGCTGTTGCTCCCTTTGACAAATGGCTTTGTTCTGCTTCTCCAACTTGCTATAAATATCTGCAAGCCTTGTCTGCATTTCGTTCTGCCATTGTATAATCTGCCCTGCGGTTATCTCGCTCATCATCTGATTACCGAAATATGGAACAATATGTTGCTCCATCATATACCGCTTGTTCTTCATGGTGCGTTCCTTCAGCTCATTCTGATTATCTTCAAAATAAACTTCCATAAATTCACTTAGCTTCATATCCATACTTCTGCTGTTATTCAATTTCTTCTGTCGCTCATACTCAAGAGCTTCTCGCTTTGTCTCAAAACCTCTTTTTCTTCGCTTTTTCTTTTCACCCCTGGCATTTGTTTCAAACCATTGCGCTGTCCATTTCTTTGTGTCTTTTTCTTTGTATGCCATACTGCTCTCCTTTCCTATCCTACTGATAATTCGTAGCCATACATTTTTTTCGCCCAATACGCTCTTGGAATTCTTCCAGCCATTGTGATATATCCTTGCGAAGCCAACTCTTCATTCATGCTTTTTACCAGCTTGTACGCATGAGATTTGGAACAATTCAATTCTCGGGCTACATCATCGGCACTCATCATATATCGATAATTCGCCATACATTCGTCCTCCCTTCCATACTTTGAATTTTGTTACATTTCTTGTATTTGTTTTGTGTATGATTTTCGTACATTCATATTATCACTACACATTTCCTTCGTCAAGACTTCGTAATTATATTTTTACGATATTCGTATATGCTATTTTTGAAAATTACTCTTTTATGTCTTTCGTATTTGTGCTATGATAATAATTAGATTTATGCAATTCGTAAATTTTTAATTTATGAAAACAGGAGGTTTCAATGGGAGACGGTAAGAAATTGAAAGAAATATTAGACAGTAAAGGCACGAATGTCCGCCAGATTGCAAAAGCAGG
>USSP01000053.1 GCA_900557385.1 uncultured Lachnospiraceae bacterium | reverse complement strand
TTAAACTTGCACCTGTCATTACTGCTCACCTCCTTCGTCAAAATCACCACTGCCGCCCATCTGCGATTCATATACATCTTTATAAATCTCATTGGAAGCAAGCAATTCTTCATGGGTTCCGAATGCATTGACCTGTCCGTTATCCATGACAATGATACGGTCTGCATTCTGTACCGATGAAATACGCTGGGCAATAATCAATTTCGTTGTATTCGGTATTTCCTCCGCAAACGCTTTACGGATTTTGGCATCCGTTGCCGTATCTACGGCACTTGTGGAATCGTCCAGAATCAGGATCTTCGGTTTTTTCAATAAAGCTCTGGCAATACAAAGCCTCTGTTTCTGTCCACCGGACACATTGGTACCACCCTGCTCGATATAGGTGTTATATTTATCCGGCATTCTTTCTATAAATTCATCTGCACATGCCAGTTTGCAGGCACGGATACATTCTTCCTCTGTGGCATTCTCATCACCCCAACGCAGGTTTTCCAGAATGGTGCCGGAGAACAGGACATTCTTCTGCAGCACCACGGAAACCTCTTTACGCAGGGTATCCAGATCATATCCCCGTACATCCTTGCCACCTACCTTGACAGAGCCTTCTGTCACATCATAGAGCCGGCTGATCAGATTTACAAGGGAAGTCTTGGCAGAACCGGTTCCGCCTATGATTCCAATCGTATCGCCGGATTTGATGGAAAGATTGATATCATTTAAGATGGGCATTTCACTGGTCTTGTTATACCGGAACCCGACATGGTCAAAAACAATGGAACCATCCGGTACATCGTAATCCGGGTTTTCCGGATTTACCAGATCTGCTTTTTCATTGATTACTTCTGCCACACGTTCTCCGCTGGCTTCACTCATGGTAAGCATGACAAAGATCATGGAAAGCATCATCAGGTTCATGAGAATGGTCATACAATAGGTCATGAAACTCATCAGCTCACCGGTCGTCATGGAACCACCTACGATCATATGCGCCCCAAACCAGCTGATTGCCAGAATACATGCATATAAAGTAAACTGCATAATGGGATTATTTAATACAACGATTCGCTCTGCACGCAGGAACATATTGTAAATATTACTGCTAGCCTTCTGAAACCGATTTGTCTCATACTCTTCACGGTTATAAGCCTTTACTACACGAATGGCTGCCACGTTTTCCTGCACGCTGGCATTCAGATCATCGTATTTGTGAAACACTTCACGGAAATACTTCATTGCCTTGGGAATCAATCCAAAAATAGCTGCCCCCAAAAAGACAAGTGCTACCAGATAAATCGTGGACAGACGGGCATTGATTCCAGCGGCCATAATGACGGCAATCACCAGGGAAACCGGGGCACGCATGCACATACGCAAAATCATCTGGTAAGCATTCTGCAGGTTTGTCACATCAGTGGTAAGTCTTGTTACCAGACCTGCGGTAGAGTATTTATCAATGTTGGAAAAAGAAAAGGTCTGAATGTTGGTATACATTGCCTCTCTTAAATTTTTAGCAAATCCGGCAGATGCCCTGGCTCCGTATTTACCTCCCATAATACCGGCAAATAAACCGATTCCGGCTATCACCACCATCAGTGCACCGCAAATATAAATATGTCTCATATCCCCGGCTGTTACACCATCATCAATGATGGATGCCATCAGTAAGGGAATAATCATTTCCATGATTACTTCCAGGATCATAAACAATGGCGTAATAATGGAATCTTTTTTGAATTCCTTTATCTGAGCTGCAAGTGTTTTAATCATTTTGTGTCATCCTTCCTTTCTTCCTTTTTTATTTGCTGAGACAGTTGTTCCACATTGCTCTTCATTTTTCCCATAATCGTGAAAAATGCCTGCAATTCTTCTTCTGTCAGTCCGTTTCTCAGGGTTTGTTCCATCCGAAGCATATTATCATAACAAATATGATGCATTTCTCTGCCTTTTTCGGTAACTACCAGTTTTTTCAGTCTGGCATCATAGGCTACACTGACACGCTCTATGTACCCCTTCTGTTCCATCGGCTTGAGAATACAGGTAATGGTGGATTTGGCAAGGGATAACTCTCTCTCCAGATCTCTCTGGAAAATATCCCGGTCTGCATTTCTGCATAAATAAGCGATAATCCACCCATTCATGGTGGTCATCTCATCTACCCCGTTCTTTAATCCTAATGCCACTCTGGTTCGATTCACCAAATTATCCATCTGATGGATTGTAAATCCCACATGTGTTTCTCTTGACATGACCGCTCCTTTCCTTCTTGATATAACGGATTTCTTCAGTCTGCTTCTACCTTGGATAAAGTTTGAATGCTAACAGTTTGGTATCAAACAGTTAGCATTCAAACTACTTTTTGCTATTTTACTATTGTATATTCGTTTCGTCAATAATTATTCTGTTAAAAAAATATAAACTTTTCCCTACGGCAAAAGGCAGTTTGGTTGACGAAACCTTATTTTTCTTATATAATTGCTGTTTGTACTGTTTCAAAAGTACCATGCACATAAGATGAGGTTACTTTATGTTTTCAAGATTTTATCATGTGATTCTGCGCAATCTGCATCACATCTATATGATTCCCCAGATGGGTTATATGGCAAAGCATCCTGAAAAGTACTCGGAACAACAACGTTACGAAAAAGATTTGTTATGTATCAAACGGATGTGTAAACCGGGACATATCACCACAGAAGGTTACGGGATGGAAAATCTTCCCAAAGAAGGCGGCTACATTCTGACTCCGAATCATCAGGGAAAATACGATGCTCTCAGTATCATGATTACTCACAAAGCACCCTGCTCCATCGTTATGGATAAGGAAAAATCCAACGTTCCTCTGACAAAGCAGTTTCTGGATCTTGTACAGGGAAAACGCATGGATACCAATGATGTACGCCAGTCCATGAAAATTATTAAAGAAATGTCTGAAGAAGCGAAACAAGGAAGGAAATTTATTATTTTCCCGGAAGGTGGCTACTTCCATAACGGAAATGATACTACCGTATTTAAACCCGGTGCCTTCAAAAGCGCTGTATGGGCAAAATGTCCGATCGTTCCTGTGGTTTTAATCAATTCCTATATGTGCTTTGAATATCATAGTTTGAAACCGGTAAAAACCTTCGTTTATTACCTGAAGCCGCTTTACTATGAAGATTACAAGGATATGAATACAACGGAGATTGCTGATTTGGTACAGGGAAAAATTCAGTCGGTACTGGATTCCTATAAAGCAGGCACCCTGATTCCGGAAAATGTTTGTCAGACAGAGTCCTGAGCAAAAAAGATGTCGAGAAAATTTCGTTTCTATTTCCTCGACATCTTTTTATTTCAAAATGAATTTCCGGATAGCTTCTGCTACTCCACCTTCATTGTTATTATGCACGGTAATATAATCCGCTTTTTCTTTTACGTTCTCATCCCCATTACACATACAGACTCCTACGCCCGCAGTCACAATCATGGGAATATCATTTTCTGCATCTCCACAGGCTACCGTATCTTTTAAGTCCACGTGAAGATAATCACATAAGAATCGCACCGCCGTTCCCTTGGATACTCCATGACAAACCAATTCCAGATATTCTTCACAGGAAAAGAAGGTATCAACCTCTCCCCTGCATGCTTCATCGACTTCCCTTTGCACGGTTTTCAGTATTCCGGTTCGACCGAAATCACTCATCAGAACTTTGGATGGCTCAAAAGCAAGCTGTTCAAAGATAGCAGGAACCACCTTATACGGAACTTTAACCAGCTGGGAATACTTTTTCACATCCTCATTCTCTGTCGGTGTCAGCACATGCGTTGCATCATAAGTCTGAATATGCACACCATAATGCCTGCAAATCTCATAAGCTTTCTTTGCACACCATATCGGAACTTTCTTATCATAAATCAATTTTCTTGTCTCAAATTCATAAATCTGTCCACCATTGTAGGCAATACAATAACAGCCCGGCTTGTCCAGTTCCAACCGTTCCGCCTGTAACAGCGCACTGGAAAGAGATCTTCCCGTGGCAATAATCACCTTATGCCCCTGCTCCAGCATCTCCTGTACAGCGATCCGGTTTGATTCCGGTACATTTTTATCGTCATCCAGAAACGTGGCATCCAAATCCGTAAATAGTAATTTCATTTTATTCATGCTGTAATCCTGCCAAATAGTTGATAAATTGTTGTGCCGTTCTTCCGGAAATTCCGCCGTGGGATAATTCCCATTTATTTGCTTCTGCACAAAGTTCCTGCTCCGACATTCTGATTCCCTGTTTCTTCGCCAGTTCTGTTACAATGCTGAAATATTCCTTCTGGGAAGGCTTGGAATAATTGATCGTAACACCGAAACGATGAACCAGAGACAGCTTCTCTTCCATGGTATCAGACTGGTGCATACCGTTCTCATTATGTACGTCATCCCGGTCACTCCAGTTCTCTTTGATAAGGTGTCTGCGGTTACTGGTGGCATAAATCAAAATATTCTCCGGTTTGGTTTCCACACCACCCTCAATTACCGCTTTCAGGAATTTATATTCGATTTCAAATTCTTCAAAAGAAAGATCATCCATATAAATGATAAAACGATAGTTCCGATTTTTGATCTGGGCAATCACGTTGGATAAATCCTTAAACTGATGCTTGTAAATCTCAATCATTCGCAGTCCCATATCATAATATTCATTTACAATTGCCTTGATACTGGTGGACTTACCGGTACCGCTGTCGCCAAAGAGCAATACATTATTTGCCTTGCGTCCCTCCACAAAGGCCTCTGTATTTTCACGCAGCTTCTTTTTCTGAATCTCATAGCCAACCAGGTCGTCTAATACCACCTGTTCCATGTTATTGATTGCCATGAATTCCACCGGACCGTTCTCCTTATCACGGATACGGAATGCCTTATTCAGACCAAACATACCGACGCCATAAGCCTTATAGAAATCTGTTACTGCCCGGAAGAAAGCCTCAGCATCGTTACCCTGCTCCAGCTTATTGGATAAAGCCTGTACTTTCTCACTGACATTTTTGTTGTACATCATCTCTTTCTTTCCAATGGCACGATAATTGGAAATCGTAGTAAAGCAGTCGATCCCCAATGCATCCTCCAATGGTTTGAAGTCAAAATGAAACAGATTATAAAACACCTGAAAATCATTTCTGGCGAAAATATTGACACTTCCCTCATTGGCTCCCACCTTTTCACAGGTCAGACTGAACGGATTCTCATTGGTAATCAAGAGAAAAGTCAGATAGTTATGCCATAGATTTTTGTCAAAGCCATAATCGGTAGCCACCTCCAAAAGCTTTCTGATCTGGGTATAAATGTCCCGGATCAATTCGGCATCGGTACTTCCCGGTGTATTTGCATCCATTCGGGTATCAAAGCGTCGGAAAATTTCTCCGATTTCATATAAAATCGTATGCTCCCTTAAGGAACCATACATCATTAATTTTGCAATCTGTTGGTACATCATCATTCTCCTTTAAGATTTGCCTGTTTCTTTTCTGACACATATCAGGTTTCTCACAATTTTATCTCTTTCCTTTCCGCCATGCAAGGGAAAATTGCAATCCTCTTTTTCTGGTGTTATACTGGGAGCATGTAACCTGACCGGTTACTTTTTGAAAATTCAGACTTGGAGGAATGATAACTCTATGAAAATAACTGACATCCGGCTTTACACCCTTTCCGTCCCCCTTCGTGTGCCATTTAAGACTGCACTGCGGACTGTAAATTCTGTAGAAGATGTAATTGTGGAAATTCTCACCGATACCGGTAACAAAGGCTATGGCGAGGCACCGCCCACCGGTCCGGTCACCGGCGATACCACCGGTTCCATTATCGGTGCAATCCGTGATCATATCGCACCGAAGCTTAAAGGAAGAGAGATCAATGACTTTGAAAATCTTATGCTCATTTTACAGTCTTCCATCGTAAAAAACACCAGTGCTAAGGCAGCAGTGGATATGGCTTTATGGGATTTATACGGTCAGTTATACAAGATTCCTGTTTATAAACTATTAGGTGGTTCCCGTAATTCTATCGTCACGGATATTACGATCAGCGTCAATGAACCTGAGGAAATGGCTTTGGATGCTCTAAATGCCAAGGAACGTGGCTATGACTGTCTTAAGATTAAAGTCGGAAAGGATGCTGCAAAAGATCTGGAACGACTTTTGGCTGTCCGTAAAGCGGTAGGTCCTGATCTGTGTATCCGCATTGATGCAAACCAGGGATGGACTGCCCGAGAAGCTGTCCGGCTCTTAAATCAGATGCAGGAAAAAGGTCTCGATATTGAATTTGTAGAACAGCCCGTCAAAGCACATGATTTTGAAGGCATGAAATATGTCACAGAGCACTCTTACGTACCGGTACTTGCAGATGAAAGCGTCTTCTCTCCCGAGGATGCACTGACCATCATGCAGATGCGTGCGGCGGATCTGATCAATATCAAATTAATGAAATGTGGCGGCATTTACAATGCTTTAAAGATTGCCTCTGCCGCAGAGGTCTATGGCGTAGAGTGTATGATTGGCTGTATGCTGGAGGCAAAAGTCAGCGTCAATGCCGCTGTTCATCTGGCATGTGCAAAACAGATTATTACACGAATTGACCTGGATGGTCCCGTCCTTTGTAAGGTAGATCCGGTTCACGGTGGAGCCATCTTCCGGGAAAAGGATATCACCGTCTCCGATGCTCCCGGAATGGGCATCACCGGCATTGACGGCTTACATCCGGTTAGCTTGTAAAGCACAAAAAAGGCATACCAAAAATGGTATGCCTTTTTTCAAGCTGAAAATGAGACTCGAACTCACGACCCCTTCATTACGAGTGAAGTGCTCTACCGACTGAGCTATTTCAGCTTATCCGATCTGCAAAAGCAAATCAACAGAGATTATTATATATGAATCTTACAGCTTTTGCAAGGACAAATTTTAATCAATCGTCAATCAATCGTCAAACTTGGTAAAAAATTAATTCTGTTTATCAAAATGCACATCCAACTGCGGGAACGGAATCTGCACACCTGCCTCGTCCAGAGCCAGCTTGATTTTTTCCGTCACTGCCCACTTTCCTTCCCAATAGTCTTCATTTCGGAAGCTGCATCTGACCCCTAACACGACGGCACTGTCCCCCAGTTCATCTACGAAGACCTGTTTCGGTTCATCCTGAAGAACACGGCTTTCTTCTGCCAGTACCTTCTGAATGACTTCTTTGGCAAGCCGGATATCAGAACTATAGGAAATCCCCACAGTTGCCAGCATTCTTCTCTTCGGGTTGCAGGAATAATTGGTCACACTACTGCCGGACAGACTTCCATTGGGTACCATCACAATATTCTTGTCCATCGTTTCCAACGTGGTATAAAAAATCTGGATTGCTTTCACAGTGCCCTCATTTTTCCCGGAACTTTCTATAATGTAATCTCCAACCCGGAAAGGCTTCAATAAAAGAATCAACACGCCTCCTGCCAGATTGGACAGACTCCCCTGCAAAGCCAGACCAATCGTAACACCCGCTGAGCCCAATAAAGCCACCATACTTGCCACATTGATTCCAAACCCGGAAGCCACCAGGAAAATCAATAAAATATAGAGGGCATATTTCAAAAAGGAATCTGCGAATTGCCGGACACCCACATCCGTGTTATGGCGCTCCATAGAACTATGGACGATTCGCCGTACCAGCTTGATCAACTGCATTCCAATTATAAAAACCAGTGCAGCAATTAACACCTTTACACCGAAACGCAGCAGCTTATCCGGCAATTCTTCCAGGAATTTTTGAATGGCAGTGGGATCCACCTGCGGATTTTCCAGGATTTCATCTACCACATCATTCTGATTAATCTCAAAAAACATCTTTTTCTCCATTTATGACTTTTTCCATAGGTTATTCGTGCATGACATTCAAAATTCAATCTATAAACACCGTTACGCCAGGGAATGAATAAAAATTCCACTTAAAAGCTTGGGTTCAAACCAGGTGGATTTCGGCGGCATGAGCCTTCCTGCATCGGCAACGGCAAATAATTCCTGAATAGAAGTCGGATACAGGGAAAAAGCAGCCACACAGTCATTTGCCACTCTCCGCTCCAGTTCCTCCATGCCTCGGATTCCTCCTACAAAATCAATTCTGCCATCCGTCTTAGGATCAAGAATTCCCAGAACAGGCGCTAGCAAATGATTCTGTAATAAAGACACATCCAATCCCTCAACCGGATCCTCACTGGTAAATTCCGGGCGGATCTGCAGACGATACCAGCCATCTTTTAAGTATAAACCGAATTCACCCTTTTTCTCCGGTTTCCGATATTCTGCCGGACAATCCCCGCTTCCTGCCTTGGTTACCAGAAACGCCTGTTCCAGTTTATGCAGAAATTCCTCTTCCGAAAGTCCGTTCAAATCTTTCACTACCCGGTTATAATCCATAATCATCAGATCTTTATCCGGGAACAAAACGGATAAGAAATAATGATAAGCTTCTGTTCCGGTATCATTGGGATTTTCTGCTGCACGTTTCAGTCCTACCTTCACTGCGGAAGCACAACGATGATGCCCGTCTGCAATATAAATATTCTGTATTTCCGCAAAGGCATTCTGAATCGCCCCAATCTGTTCCGGCGCATCCATAATCCAGACCGTATGGCGGGTTCCGTCTTCACGGTGTAAATCGTATAAAGGTGCCTTTTCCATACATTCTTTTACGATCTTTCCGATTTTCTCATTGGCCCGGTACGCCAGAAAAATCGGACCGGTCTGTGCATTACAGGTATCCACATGGCGAATCCTGTCCTGTTCTTTTTCCGCACGGGTATTTTCGTGTTTTTTGATCACACCATTTTCGTAATCTTCAATGGAAGCACAGGCACAAATTCCTGTCTGTGTCCTTCCATCCATAGTCAACTGATAGATGTAATAGCAAGGTTTATCATCCTGAATGAAACTGCCATCCTTCACCCAGTCCCAAAGCATTTCCTTTGCCTTGGCATAAACCTCATCTGCGTACATATTATGCTCCGGCTCGAACTGGGTCTCCGGGCGGTCGATCGCCAGAAAGCTTTCCGGTGCTTTTTTTACCTGTTCTCTCTTTACTGGATCAGAAATAAATTCATAAATAGGGTATGCTTTATCCCAGTTTATTTTTGTTAAACCAGCATTAGCAGCAGTTACTGATTTTTCCCATGAGTATTTATCAATAGTAGGATAACCTGTTTCTAAATTATATGTTCCACCAACTCCGTCACCGCCTTTGTACTCCAAATGTAAAGTTCGGTTTATGTTCTCCGCACTAGTCGATAC
>USSP01000052.1 GCA_900557385.1 uncultured Lachnospiraceae bacterium | reverse complement strand
TTATAATAATCCCTCCTTTGGATATGGTGGATACTGTCTGCCGAAGGATACGAAACAGCTGTTGGCAAACTACGAGGATGTACCGGAAAATCTGATCGAGGCTATTGTGGCAGCCAATAAGACCCGGAAGGATTTTATTGCAGATCGGGTACTTCATACCGCCGGTTATTATGATTATAATGATGGTTCGGTATACAATGCACAGAATGAGAAGCCTTGTACCATTGGGGTATACCGCTTGACCATGAAAGCGGGGTCGGATAATTTCCGTCAGAGTTCAATTCAGGGAATCATGAAGAGAATCAAAGCAAAGGGAGCTACGGTTTTGATTTATGAGCCTACTTTGGAAGATGGCGTTACTTTCTTTGGAAGCCGTGTTGTGAATAATCTGGATGTATTTAAGAAACAGTGTGATGCCATTATTGCCAATCGCTATGACCGTGTTTTGGATGATGTGCAGGATAAAGTGTATACAAGAGACATTTTTCAGAGAGATTAATGTCTTTTGCATAAAGTAAAAGGGGATCATAACAAGAGGGAAAAACGAACAGCTAATGGCTGAACGTTTTTCCCTCTTGCAGGTTATTCAGATATTTTGCGCTTGTATTCCTCGTTCACCTGAATCAGATTTCCTTCAAAATCCTTTCGGTTTTTTTCTGTCATATTCCCAAGAATCAGTCCGGAGAAGAAAGACTGGATTGCTGCCAGAGCAGTAAACACGCACACAATTAAGGTGGGGAATTTCAATACTTGTCCGGTTTGCAGGAACGCAGCCAATACCGGAATGAAAAATCCAATGGCAATGACCATTAATAATAAGGCAATGAGACCGAAGAAGCCCATGGGCTTGTAATTACGGAACAGGCGGATAATGGTACCGATGACCTTCATTCCATCGGAGTAGGTATTCAGCTTGGATTCACTTCCGGCAGGACGATCCCGGTAGTCTACAATTACATTTTCAATCTGCATATTGTTAAACACCGCATGAATGGTCATTTCTGTCTCAATTTCAAACCCCTTGGAGAGAACAGGGAAAGTCTTTACAAATTGATAGCTGAAAGCACGATATCCTGTCATGATATCCTTGATATCGGAATGGAACAGCCAGTTGATGCTGCCGCGTACCAGACTGTTGCCGAAGTTGTGGAAGGGACGTTTGTTTTCTGTAAAATAAGTGGAAGATAACCGGTCACCTACGACCATATCTGCCTGGTGATAAAGAACCTTGTCCACCAAATCCTTAGCACAATCCAGAGGATAGGTGTCATCTCCGTCAATCATCAGATAACATTCGGCATCGATTTCCCGGAACATACGACGGATAACATTTCCCTTGCCCTGCATATATTCGTGACGGATGACGGCGCCTGCTTTTTCGGCAATTTCTGCTGTGTCATCGGTGGAATTGTTATCGTATACATAAATCGTGGCATCGGGGAGCGCATTTCTGGCATCTGTTACCACCTTTTCAATTGTCTGTGCTTCGTTATAGCAAGGAATCAGAACTGCAATTTTATCCATTTCATTATATCCTCCATCCCAATCTAATTTTAGTATATCTTATTTGCGCTTCTGCGTAAACCGGTGAGGCAATAATCCCGTGGACAAAAACCCACCGATAATGGATAAGAGCGAGAGCAACTCACCCAATATAAAGAGTCCATTTTGGTGAAAACTTAAAGTGATGGTATGTTCTGCGCCGTCTGCTACCCCACGGAAGCCCACCAGCTGATTATCTGTGGGAACGATTCCTATCTTTTGACCATTCTCATTATAAGCCTTATATCCGGCATAGTATTGAACCGGAAATTCGATCAGGCAGTCATCCGTGTAGGCAGTGTAGGTGATCTGCGAAGTTGTTCCATGACGGGAAAAATCAGAGATTACGATATCGGAATCTGCTTCGCAGCGTACATAATCCGGTATCAGCAGGGCATCGCCCAGACCATCCCGTCTCCATTCATAGGGATAAACAATGGTATTCTCTCCCTTGGGAATACCAATCAGCTTGCTTTCATGCCCCACGGAAGTGGTGTCTGTGTAGGCGGCATACATAAATTGCTCTTCATGATATAAGGTAAAGGGCAGCATACTAATCAGAGCAAGCCCAACAAAAAATACTCCTGCATATTTTTCCAACAGCTTTGATTCTTCCACACCGATGCAGCCGGTCATGATAAAGCAGAGGGAAGCCGGACCCAGCAATCGCCAGGGAAACTGAATCTTTTTAAAGAACCAGTCAAATACAGGGAGTTCCATAAAGGCATTTGCGTTAAATTGCCCTAGCAACAGCACCGTAAAAATGATTCCCATAACAAGCAGCAGCTTGAAAAAGGTGGGGTTCCAGGCTTTAAACTCTGTATTTTCTTCTGATGACTTTTGCGCCTGTCTGGTAAAAACAGAAAACAGCGCAATTCCTGCACACAGAACCACAGGAAGCCCGAGTGTCAAAGTACGATTATTGTCTAGATTGATGGTCCCGGCCAAATCGGATAACAGCAGGGAATATTCGGAATAGGTGCTGTAATCCAGTGCACTTAAACGAAAGTTGGCATTCTTATAGTAATACAGAAAGGGAACCAAAAACCAGAGATTCCACAGAATAAAGGAACCTGCAGCTTTTAAAATAGGAAGATAACGTTTTTCCCGAATCACCTGACCGAAAAATACAACTCCAGCAATGAGGCAGAGAAAAGCACCTAAGGTAGCACTGAGGATGTGGGTTTGAAGTAAACCGGTTAATCCTAATGCCAATAGCCACCACTTTTTCTTTTCTCCAACCAGCACGTGGTAAAGACCGGCGATTAACAACGGAAAGAAGGTCATGGCAAGTGCCTCACCCACAGCTCCACGGGCGTAGAAATTCACATAGCGATAAGTGCAGAGGCAATAGAGCAATGCGGCAGCCAATGCCGGTTTCCTACGGGGATAGATGGATTTCATACTATAATAGGTAAGGAATGCCGTTGCCAGGTGGAAGACAAACACCAATGTTTTGTAAGAGGCGGCAATGGATACTCCGAATAATCGAAGGAAAGCCGGGAGGTATAAAAACAGATTCGGATACATACAGTTGAGATAGCCATAGCCCTGTAGGCCTTCCGGATAAATGAAAACGGGAAATTGTCCATCTCGCAGACCGTCCTTGATTCCTTCAATGCGGATCAGATGGTAGCAAAGATCATCTGCCCATGGCAGAGAGCCGTTGGCATAGGGCAAGAAGGAAAAAAGCCCGATTCCCATCAAAATACCGGCAATCGCCAGGCTCTTTTTATCAAGAGGATGCTGTTTTTCATAGCCGGCGAAGCATAATCCTAAAACATTGAGTAGCAGAAATACGGCGGTATAGTAATAGGTATCATTGTAAAAACGAGTAACCGGGTTTAATGCGATGGAATAAACAGTCATCAGACCGGAACCGCTATAATTTACCCAGATTTGCAAATCCTGGCAGTCTTTTTCCAGTGTAAAAGGAACAATGAGATAGGTTTCGTCTGCAGGAAGTTCTGTTTCGGAAATGGTTTTTCCGTTGTCAATCAAGGAGAGGGTGCTGCCGGGGGCTGCAGCGGTGTATTCCACGCTTACAGAGTAGCTGCCGTGGTTTAAAGCATAGCGGTCTGTGGTCAGCCAGGCGCCGGATTGACCGGAATCCTCGTTGACAGAGGTATAATCGTAAGCAGGCAGACCGAAATTCCGTTTCAGTTCATTGCCCGGTGTCGAGAGCGTTTTACTACTTTCATCGAAAAGAAGAATGGTCATGCAGCCAATGAGTACGAAGCACAGATAGATACAAAAACGGCGAAAACTTTTGAATATACCGAAGGCTGGTGTGGCATGCAAGCCACGAAGCATAAACAGTGCAGCCATAGCCAACAAAAGGATAGTGATGTCATAGACCAGGGCTTTGCGAAGCGTCAGCTTGTCTGTGTAGGTCAGCTGTAAGATTGCCCATTTTCCTACCGGGTTTCCATTCATGGACAGACATTGCTGCTCCAGAGGACCAACACCGGTGCTTCCCAGATAAAGTCTGGGTGCGCCGTCACTGCAGCCGGAGGTGGACAGAATATAAGAATAAACCTCCCCTACGGTCAGGGGCTGTTCCAGATCAAATACTTCATAATCGTTATTTTTAATATCCACGCAATTTACAGTGGAGGAATATACGGAATCACCACTGGAATCAATGAGCTCAAAGTGTAGCATACCGTCTATCACATTTACATCAGTGCGTGTATTAAAACGGACGCCGATGGAGCGCAGCTTGGCATGTTGGGGAGAAAAGCTTCCTTCGAATACAACCCCCGCGGAAAGTGGCACGGACAAAGTCATCCCCTTTTCTGCGCTGAAGCTTTCATAGGTTCCCTGTCCCAGAATTCCCAGTGGCCATGCACAGAGACACAAAATAAATGCGATTATCATGATTAGTAATTCCGGTAATAGCGATTTGATATGTTTCATAAGGTTCTCCCGTTAAAAGTCAGTTTCTTCCTTGTTATTATGTCGTAATTCCGAAAAAGTGTCAACGAAATCAAGGACAAGTATTTCCATTTTCAACAACTTTCAGTATAATAGATTTTATATGACAGAAAATAGAAGGAAAAGGAAACCCTTATGAATATTATTCTTTTATCCGGCGGATCGGGAAAAAGGCTGTGGCCTTTGTCCAATGAGGTTCGCTCCAAACAGTTTTTACAGCTCCTTACCGATGAGACCGGAGAGCATGAATCCATGGTACAGCGTGTGTATCGGCAGATTCGTGCCGCAGGCATTGAGGATCATATCGTGGTGGCAACCAGTGCTTCCCAGAAGGATTCCATCCGCAGGCAGCTGGGCAAAAAAGTGGATGTAGTGGTGGAACCGGAACGCCGTAACACGTTCCCGGCCATTGTGTTGGCATCTTCCTACCTGACTTCCGAGCGACAGGTAGATGCGGAAGAGACCGTCATTGTACTGCCGGTAGATCCTTACGTGGATCTGTCTTATTTCCAGACTTTCCTGAAGATGGATGAAGTGGTGCAGAGTGGCAGGGCAGACATGGTGCTCATGGGGATCCAGCCCTCCTATCCTTCGGCCAAGTACGGCTATATCCTCTGCAAGGATGGAGCAGATGGCGGGCATGTGGTCACCGGCTTTAAGGAAAAACCGGACGAAAACGTGGCAGCGGAACTGATTGCCGGCGGCGCATTGTGGAATGGCGGTGTGTTTGCCTTTAAATTATCCTATCTGCAGAAAATAACCAAACAATATCTGCAAGAGATTGATTTTCATTCTGTGAGAAGTCACTATGGGGACTTAAAGAAGGACAGCTTTGATTATGAAGTGGTAGAAAAGGCACAATCCCTGGCAGTGGTTACCTACGAAGGGCAGTGGAAGGATATCGGAACCTGGAATACCCTCACAGAGGTGATGAAGGAAAACAGTGTGGGGGATGTGACCATGGGTGAGGAATGTGTGAATACCCATGTAATCAATGAACTTTCCATTCCGGTGGTGACATTGGGAACCGAGAATATTGTGGTAGCAGCCAGCCCGGATGGGATTTTGGTCTCGGATAAACACAAGAGTTCCTATATTAAGCCCCATGTGGAAAAGCTGGACAGCCGTCCCATGTATGAAGAAAGCATCTGGGGAGATTACAAGGTATTGGACTACACCCAGTATGAGGACGGGCACCGCTCACTCATCAAGCAGATGCAGATGAGTGCCGGAAAGTATCTGGATTATCTCAGCCACAAACATAAAGATGTCACCTGGACCATCGTGGATGGACAAGGCTATCTGATTATGGATGGCGTGACCACCATTGCCAGAGGCGGGGATGTGTTCCATTTCCGCGCCGGAGATAAGCATGGACTGAAAGCAATCTCCGACATGCATCTGGTGGAAGTACAGATGGGCAACGAGTTATCAGAAGAAGATGTGGTCATCTACGAATGGCCCCAGTAGAAGATATGAGTGAACAGACAGCAGTAAAACCTTATTATAAAGAGATTGATATCCTGCGGGGACTGGCGATTCTGATGGTATTGTGCTACCATTCCATTCTGGTCTATCCGGTAAATCTCCATGAGATTACCTGGTGCAGGGAGTTACATTCCTATTTGTGGGTGGTGGAGATGCCCCTGTTTTTCCTGGTATCCGGCTTTTGCTTTCAGTATGGTACTTCGGAAAAAAGGAACACCGTGAAAACCTACGGAACCTATCTCTGGAAAAAAACAAAGCGCATTCTGGTGCCCCATGTGGTGTTTGGCTTACTGGACATTGGCATGCGGGTACTGCCCACAGGTCTGGTGAATAAAACAGACGATGCCGGAACCTTGCTTCGCGAATTTCTGTTTTTCGGGGGAAGCGACTGGTTTTTATGGACATTATTTGTGATGTTTTTGATTTATCCCCTGTTTCACTGGATCTTCCGGAAAGGAATCTGGGGAAAAGAAGGCGTCATATTGGTAGTGTGCCTGCTGTATTTCCTGCCTGTTAAGATGATTGCCAAGCTTATTTACACTCTCTTGGCTGTCCGCAATAACCGTTCCGTCCTTTGCAACAAGAGTAATTCTTACATTTTTGTCAATATGATTTGAAATAAAAGCAGTATCGTCATCCTGCGCAAGCTGATTTTCAACCACGCTTTCAACAACTCTGAGCTGCTCTTTTAACTGATTATCACTATAAGAATAAAAAACAGATAAAATGAGCACTGCCGTAATTGTGATTACCGATACGCCAAATGCAAATATTTTATATAAAGTCTTTTTAGCCACTTAATTACTCACCGACCTTGTAGCCGACATTTCTTATTGTTTTAATATGCTCGCCTGCAGTGCCGAGTTTTTTACGAAGCGACTGAATATGAACATCGACCGTTCTGTTGCCCTGTTCAAAATTATAGCCCCAAACGATTTCCATAAGCCTGTCACGTGTGAGAACAATACCCTTGTTCCTAATTAAATGCTTAAGAATTTCATATTCCTTATATGTAAGGTCAACCTCTGCTCCGTCAACCAAAACAGTATGTTTATTCTCATCAAGTTCAATGTTTTTATATACAAGAACGGTTTTAACTTTCTTGGCACTTCTGCGAAGCACAGCTTTAACTCTTGACACAAGTTCCATAACGCCGAACGGCTTTGTAATATAGTCGTCAGCGCCCAAATCAAGCCCTTTTACGGCGTCAATCTCGCTTGTTTTTGCCGTAACCATAATAACGGGAATATCGGCATAAGCGCCCGTTTGCCTGATTGTACCCAAAATGGCCAGACCATCTTCTTCAGGAAGCATAATATCAAGCAAAATTATGTCCGGCACTTTAATTTCCAACTGAGCCATCAAGCTTTTTCCGCTTTCAAAGCCCGTTACCTCAAATTCGGAATTTTTAAGAGCATATATTTCAAGTTCTCTTATGGATGCATCATCCTCTACGATATAAACCGATTGTTTATCGCCCATACTCTACCTCTTACCTTACCGCATATTTATTAAGATATGTTTCAAATTGCTCCATAAATGTTTTATTATTTGAATTTTTAACGCCTTTAAGATAGCTGTGGGTTTGATAATGACCCTGTGAAAATTCAATAATACATACTGCAAGATTTGAACAATGATCTGCTATACGCTCAAATGAATTAACTATATCAAAAAACAAAATTCCGTTTTCAAAAGTGCATTCGCCCTGGTCCATACGCTTTGAATGGCGTGCACGAAGCTCCGCTTTAAGATTATCTATTACCTGCTCAAGCGGCTCAACCGTCATTGCAAGCTCAACGTCATCATTAATAAATGCCTTTGTTGAGTTTTCAATAATCTCGGCAACTGCCCTGCCCATAATTTCAAGCTCTCTGTTTGCTTCTTCTGAAAAATGAATTTTATCCTGATGCATTTTTCTCTTGATTTTAAGAATATTATAGCCATAGTCACCCATACGCTCAAAATTACCGATAGCATGGGAATAATTATTAAGCCTCATTGAGTCCGAAACATTCAAATCCATTGAGCTGATTTTAACAAGATACGTTTCAAGCTGGTCCTCATAATCATCAAGCCTTTTCTCATTAGCCTTGATTGCTTCGTCCTTTTTGTGGCTGTAGCTTTTTATAAACTCTATGCTTTGCGATATATTTGTTTGCGCAAGAGTAGCCATTTCGTCGCACTTATCCTTAACCTTATCAAGAGCAAATCCCGGACTGATAAGAAAACGTTCCTCAACAAGACCGTTTTCGTCTTTTTGTTCTTCCTTGTCGTCTTTGCCGTCTTTGATAAGAACACACATAAGCTTTTCAAGCTGTTTACCGAATGGGAAAAGAATTATTGTTGAAAAGATATTGAAAAGAGAATGGATAATCGCAATAGTAGCAGGTGAAACATTATCGTTAAAGAACGGCAAACCGAAAATCGCATTTGAGCCGTAGAAAAGTGCCATTGCAATAACCACACCGATTACATTAAAAGTAAGGTGAGCATAAGCTGCCCTTTTAGCGTTCTTGCTTGCGCCGATTGACGAGATAAGAACTGTTGTGCACGAGCCGATATTTTGACCCAAAATAATAGGAAATGCGGCAGAAACGGTAATCGACCCCGTTGTTGAAAGCGCCTGCAAAATACCAACTGAAGCAGATGAGCTTTGAAGCGCCGTAGTAAGAAAAGCACCTGCCAAAATACCTAAAATAGGATTTGAAAATTTAGTTAAAATGCTTGTAAACTGCGGTACGTCCTTGAGTCCTTCCATAGAGTCGCTCATAGTTGTCATACCAATCATTAAAAGACCGAAGCCCAAAACAATATAGCCGACATTATGTTTTTTCTCGCCCTTGCAAAACATAACAAGAATAATGCCGATAAATGCAAGAACGGGAGCAAACGAACTCGGCTTTAAAAGATTAACAAAAAGATTAGAGCCTTCAATGCCTGCAAGCGAAAGAATCCACGCAGTAACGGTAGTACCGATATTTGCACCCATAATAATGCCTATAACCTGCCTGAGTGCCATAATTCCGCTGTTTACAAAGCCGACTGCCATAACCGTAACAGCGCCCGACGACTGAATAACAGCCGTAACGAAAAGACCGAGCAATACGCCCTTAATCCTGCTATCGGTCATGGATTTGATGTAAGCTTTTCAAGCAAACTTTGTAATTTGTTTCCAGCCTGTCTTTCAAGTCCCTTTCCCATAACGTCCATACCGAAAAGGAACATGGCAAGCCCGCCAACAAGAGTTAAAAAATTATAAATAGTCATACCCTTTTCCTCGTATTACACAAAATTACAAGTAGATATTATATGCAGTCGATTAAATTACAATATAGTTTATGTTAAATTTACGTTAAATAATAA
>USSP01000051.1 GCA_900557385.1 uncultured Lachnospiraceae bacterium | reverse complement strand
GCGGCTCCTTCGGCACAAGCCGGGGTGGAGCCGCCGCTCAACGGGGTTACGGTAAATTACGTCAGGGCAGCAGAGCGGCCATAGGGCCGTAGAACACCCGCGCGTGGATGGTGAAGCTGCAAGACACCTGGAGCCAGCACAGCAGGATGCCTGCCATAATGCCGGGGATGTAGGGGTTGTTGCACTTCTTGAACAGGCGGCGAATCAAAATAACCGCAACAGGGAACACAGGGATGGCATTCAGGGTGTATGTATAGGTATAGGTAGAGCCGAAAATCAGCGGCTTCACACCGTTCTTAGCATACAGATAGAAGCCCACAAAGGTGATAATCAGAGAGGGCAGCATATTCATCACAGCAAAGAACAAGTCATTAACCCACTCCGGCTCTTTGCCAATCTTGCAGTGGTAGGCGCTGTTCAGTGCGATGGAAACAGCCATACCAAACACCAGATAGAAGGGCAGGTACTCAAAGAAGGTCAGGAGATTGGCCCATGGGATGTTTTTCAGACCCCACAGATAATAATGATAGTCCACCTTGAACAGCCGGTTTGCCACGAAGGTGATGACGAACACCATGCAGCAGGAGCAAACTGCCACCAGAATGCTCTTTCCCAAATCCTTCAGGCTGATTTTCAGACCCCACTGCTCCATACTGGCACCGTCCTTCTTGCCATACAGCCAGTAAGAGCCAAAGGAGGTGAGCAGCATGAATGCACCGTTCAGCAGCGCCCAGAAGGCATAGATGTTGGAGGGCTGCTGGGGCAGGAAAGTGAAGCAGCAGTAGCCAAAGCCACGGGCAAAAATCAGACTAATGGACAGGAATGCAAACACAAAGTTGGCAATGGTCAGCACCCAAAAGCCCACCTTCCCCCGGACAGTGGAGGGAGCAGGACGCAGCTCCACATTGGCACCGGGTGCCACGCTCTGGAACACCTTCAGCTGGGTCAAGGTGCCCAGGGTGAACACACAGCTCATCAGCACGCCCAGCAGACCCAGCATATTCAGCACGGACAGCAGGAAGAAGTGGTTGCTGTCGCTGGCAATGGGGTTGGGAGCGGTAAACACGTCCTGGAAGAAATCAATCACATAGGTCAAGCCGGCGGTATCGCCCTGGGGCTTGGGATGGATTTCGTTCACCTGATTCAGGCGGCGGGTAACGGTCTTGCCGTCAATCTCGGCAGTGTAAATCTTGTCTGGTTCCACCTCGGTGCCTTCAAAAGCATCCGGCTCCTGACCGAAGGCAAACAGCGACTTGACCTCCTGGCTGGTGCGGTATTCCTGCACGCCCAGGGTCTCGCCCGCCTCATTGGTGCCTCGATAGTACACATGGTCATACAGGGTGTACAGAAGGCCCATATCACGGGTGCCATAGATATTGGCCCAGTTACCCTCCTCATCCTTATAGGCGGGGTCGGAGGACACCAGATAGATGGCAGCAATCACAGGATTCTCCTCTGCATTGTCAAGCCGCACCATATTGTTGCTGGCCTGGCCACCAGCGGAGTGACCGGCAACGCCAATCTGGGTCTGATCCACATAATCCAGGGTCTTGACATAGCGGACGCAGGCATAAGCGCCATAGGCATCGCTGACGGTGTAGGGGGCGAAATAGGTTTCGGCACCCACAATCTCAGAATCGCCATGGTTCAGCATATCCGGCATGATGACCACAAAGCCCCGGCGGGACAGCTCCATGCCGTACTGGGCATAGCTCTCTTTGTTAACCGTCAAGCCGTGGGTGAAAATGACGGCGGGGGCGGGATGCTCCGCCGTGGCGCTGTCGGGCTTATAAATGCGGGCAGCCACCTTGCTGCCGGATGCAGTTTCCAGCTTCACATCGGTGATACTCACCTTACCCCAATCCCGCAGCAACCCAGCGGACAGGGCGGTAAACACCAGGGTAAAGACCAGGGCGAATACCAGACAGACTTTTGCAGAGCATTTACTTTTTTTCATTTCCTTCTCTCCTTCTTCGGAATGAATTGCACTCCTTTTTTATTGGGGGTCTCCTGTAGCAATTTTACTAATATCACCCGCCCGTTCGTTAATAAATTATGTTCAGTATACCATACTTTGTTGTGCTTATCAATATCTACCCTTCAATTGTTACGATTATTCACAGAATATTAACATATTTTCGCCGCAACATTTCGTTAAAACATATGCTTTTCAAGGAATTATGCAACATATCGAATAAAAAAGCAAAAGTTCATGCAATATTTGTGCAAGTCATCCCACCCCCCAGTGCAGGGGATAACCACTGCATTCTTTTCTCGAAATGCTATTCCGATTTTGATGACAGATTTTACACCTACATCTGTACCAACGATGATACGGGAAGGGTAAAGGTTATCATACAGAGCCTTGCTCTCACGCAGGAACTCCGGGCTGAAGATAATGTTATCGCAGTGATATTTTTCACGAACACTTGCAGTGAAGCCAACAGGAATCGTAGACTTGATTACCATGATTGCTTCCGGGTTATACTCAATCACCAACTTGATAACTGCTTCAACCGCAGAAGTATCAAAGAAATTCTTCTTGCTGTCATAGTTTCTGCACTCAAATTTGTTCGGAGAAGTTGCTCGACGGTGGCGTATAAAGCTCACTTATTGCCATATGTCGCTACATACCCACTTTTCCGGGCATAAAAAAAAAGCCGCCGATTATTGACTAATCGACGACCTCAAAGTACATCAGAGCGTAAAATATTCACTTTTTTCCTTATAAGTGATTAAGCTCACTTATTTCAGTTTGTAATGATTTTCAGTGATTATCATGCATGTATTTCCAAGTCCGCAGGTTCATGCAAATCAAGCGGATGAGGTATATCTGCGTGTTGGAGACAAATCCAAGAAGCTCAACTTCGACCAGCGACTTCAGCTTTTGTATTCCAAGGGTGCTCGTTTCTTTGAGGACACCCCTGTTCCAAACGCCACCATTGATGATATTGACCTCGATTTTGTAGCCGCCTACACAAAGAAAATCGGCTATGGACGATTTCCGCTGGATTATCTGCGCGGCAATAAGGATTTTATCATCACGCGCAATGGTACTGAACAGATCATCAGTGCCGCAATCCTGCTCTTTGGAAAAAATCCACAGCGATTCTTCCCTCGTGCAAGAGTACGCTTCATCCGCTATGATGTCACAGAAGCAAAAGTTGGCACTGAAATGAACGTCATTAAAGATGTAATCTTCGAGGGCAGGGTTCTCGATATGGTGCAGAAGTCCACAGAATTTGTAAAGAGCCAGATACGCGAGCATTCGTTCCTCGGCAAAGACGGTCTCTTTGTCACCATCCCTGAACTCCCTGAGTTCTGTTGGACGGAGCTAATTGTTAACGCCATTGCTCATCGTGACTACAACATTACCGGCACCGATATTCAGATTAAAATGTTCGATGACCACATGACTGTAGAAAGTCCCGGTCAGCTGCCCGAACTGGTTCGTCCCAATAATATGCGTGAGATGCATTTCTCCCGCAACCCCAAGATCATCGAGTTTTTGCATGTCTATGAATATGTGAAAGAGTTCGGCGAGGGCGTTGACCGTATGTACCGTGAAATGGAAGACGCCGGACTGCCTGATCCAGAATATCATGTTTCCAGCTTTATGCTGTGTGCTACGTTGAAAAATCAGAAGTGGGTTGCTGCGCATCAGCAGGCAGGACAGTTCACCCCTCATGATGTCCCCCATGATGCCCCCCATGATGCCCCTCATGATGAAACTACAGTCGAAGATAAAATACTAGCATTCTGTTCTGTTCCTCGTTCCCGTGACGAATTGCTTGAGTATCTTAAGTTATCGGACCGGAAAAATCTCAGAACAAAATATCTTAATCCACTCTTAGCTTCTGGACAGCTGAAAATGACTATTCCAGATAAACCGCGTAGTAAGCAGCAAAAGTACGTCAAGGCATAAATAAACTCCGTGGCACACCACCACGGAGAAATCTAAACATATAGGAGGACACACAAAATGAAAGCACATAAATATTGGTCACTCGGAGCACTTGCCTGCATGGCAGGATGCTTCTACACAGGCTGCAAGAAACTGATGTAGGCTCACAAGTATTTTGCTTGCGCTTCTCTGGTCTGCATGGGTATGGCAATCTACTCCGGTCACAAAATTGCACCGAAGAAGAAAAAAGCTGAAAAGCCTGGAAAATAAGAACACACGCCCTCGCCGTAACAAGCGAGGGCTTTTTTAGAACTTCAGAAGTTCATTTTATTTCCGTCACAAACTATATATCACACACCGTAAACCTCCACCATCAGCCGTATCCCGACTTTCAGACCTTCCTCAAAGGCGGTCTTTTCCCAGGCGCAACACACCGCTCCCTGCCGGTCCATGATCTTCTCCCAAAGCGGAATCTTATCTCCGACGTAGTCATCTACGAGCCTATCCATTCCATCCAGCCCTCTCAGCCACTCTTCCAGTTTCTTTTCCTTGGCCTTTGCTGCTTTCCCGGCATCTGTGTTTTTCTCTACTGGGTTGTTTTCCGTGTAATGCTCGTAGATCAGATCCAGCAGGTTCTCCACCGGCGGGTAATACTCCGGCTCTGTTTTCTTAATGTACTCCTCAAGCATTTCCTTCAATCTTTCTATAATGCTACCATCCTTCCCAACCAAGATTCACATCCTCAGTTACGGCACATATTACCGCACACTTCTGTACATAGCAACCTATTTTTTGCGGGTTTTCGGATGTCCCATCTTCTCCTTCACTTCATCCGGCACATCAATCAGTCCAAACCGATAGAACATCCCATAAATGTAAGTCACTCCCCGGATATCGCCCAGAGCTTTTGGTCTCTCTACTACTTCTTCTTTTATATTTCCCAGTGCCAAAACTATAGAACTCCATGCCAAACTCTTACTCTTCTCTCGGCGGTCGATCCACAGCTCTTTCGTGTACTCACCGTTCCTACCTTTTTTTATTTCGTAAGAGAATGGCAACCCGGAGTAGGTTTTGAATTTTATCCCGGCATAGGCCAGAACCACACCCCAGAAGTTTTCTTCTGTCGGATCAGCCCTCCACCTCTTCATCGCTCTGTATCTCCGCTGCCGCTCTGCTCCAACACTGATTTTCTCTTTTTCTGCTGTACTTGGAAAGTAAACACCCTTTTTATATGGCAGGTACGAGGTAACGGAGGCTTTGGAGAGCTGAAGAGTAGAGGATGTTGAGAGGATGGAGGTTTTGTAGTCTTGCGTTTCTCGGTATTCTTCAAAAGTGTTTTTTACTTTTTCCGCCACTTCCGATTCATACACACCAGCCGTGATGAGCAGCTTCCGTACCTTGATGGGATTTAATCCCAGCTCATCGCCGATGGCCTGCAAGGACATCTCAGAATCATAAAGCGCCACAGCACTTTCCATCTGCTCTTTCAGATTTTTCCCGGCATCGTACTCCGGCTTCAGCTTCTTCCGGCCACCGCCTGGTTTTCTTGTTTTCTTCATTTTACTCATGCAGCTCCAGCGGCAGTCCGTCCGGGTCATGGAAGAAAGTCATCTTCTTGCCAGTGTAATCATCCACACGGATTGGCTCACATTCAATTCCTACCTCCGCCAGCTCTTTCACCGTCTGCTCCACGCTCTCTACACAAAAAGCAAGATGACGCAGACCGCAGGCTTCCGGGCGGTTCACACGCTTCGGCGGGTTTTCCTCAGCGAAAATCTCCAGCTCTGTGTGTTCATTGACACGCAGATCCAGTTTCCAGTCCTTGCGCTCTGGGCGGTAGTTTTCCCTGATGACAGAGAATCCCAGCTTGTTCACATAGAAATCCTTAGCTGCTTCGTAGTCAGATACGATGATTGCAATGTGATGTATTTTTGATAAATTCATTTTATGTCACACTCCATTTCTTCTACTTATGTTCTTTTATTTTCGTTATAAACTATACAGCTACCTTCAAAAAAGACCGTGTGAACTCCTGGAGTTCAGTTTGTCCACACGGCATTTCTTTTTTTCTTGGGTTCTTGTTTATTTCAGCTTTTCAAGGATCTCATCAGCACTCATGCCGCCGGCCAGCAGCTTCTTAACCACAGCCTCGGCTTCTGCCTTCTTTGCTTCTTCTGCGGCCTTAGCATCTGCCTTTGCCTTCTTCGATTCCAGCGTTGCCACTTCTTTTTCGGCCTTCTTCAGAGCAGTCTTCTTCTCTTTCAGATCAGCTTTCAAAGTGTCAATGTTGGCGGTGATGGATGCGATCTCTGCAGTCAGGGAAACGATAGATTCCTGCTTCTCTGCGATCTGAGATGCGTAGTCAGTATTGGTAGTTTTGGGACGATTTTTGCTGCCTTTCGTTCTGGGCATAGGTGATAACCTCTTTCCTTTTATAGTTGTTTAAGTATAGCACTGTGTTGAGATGAGGGCGACCTTACTTCTTGCCTGAAATTTTTTTCTTCTCGCCCTGCAATACCATCTTTTTCACAGTATTGGCCTGTGTATATTGTAGCATTGCTTTCATTCCTTCATCAACGCCACCTATGTTTGACATCTGAGCCATTCTTTTTGCCCCACCATGCAATTCATCCATCGGCGTACCGGTACTAGCTGTGGTTTTGTTAAGCCCATCTACTATTTGCTTTCCTCTTTGGTTAAGAATATTATCTGCTGTCCTTTCCAAAGAAACATTACTTCTTGAAATTGCTTGTGTATTTTTCTGTTTTCTTTGAAACAGTGACAAGATTCCCATAATACACACCCCCTATTCTTTTGGGTAGTATGATTCATTTTCGACTATCTTTTCTCACATCTTCGCCGGTCATAAGATCGTTGCCTGCTACTCACCACGGAGAGGTGTGTGATTATTTATAGAGCAGCGTAGGGAGCTACCGCTCCCTGTGTATCATAGCAATCCATAGTCCAGTCGCTTCTTCCATGCTCCTGCTGCGGATGCGCTTTTTTTGCGATCATCGCCTGAAACAACCGTGCAAGATGGATATCACAGAATTAGTTTAACTTTGTCCAGCATACGCAAACGATATAGAATATAGTATAAAAATATCGGAATCAATGTAGATGCAAAGAAAATATCTGCCCCATAATATCTAAATTCACGAAATACCAGTGTATAACCAAACGCCACCCACATATGCGTAAAATAGATTATTTCACTAACGTATCTCATATGTTCCCATATTGGATTCTGTGGCAATGTTATTTTACAGGAAGTACTCAATAAAATTCCAGCAATCATAAACTTTAACAAAAAGCCCCATGTATCCCCTGCTAAATATAATGCCCCCAATAATATTAGGCCAAGAATTACACTAATCCGCCTACATAATATTTTCTTTTGAGCAATAATCCATCCAACTGCTATATAACCAAATCCAGACAGAATTCTCCCATTTCCAAATATAAATTTGATGCACTTAATTACCATCTCTATTTTTCTATATTCTGAGAAATCAACTGTCGTTAGTACTCCTATACCCCCCCATTAAAAATATGGCCATCATAATCTTAAATATATTTTTATCTTTGATTTTATGTTCAGCCATAATACAAATTGAAGCAATCACAAAAAACACAGACAGTAAATACCAAAGTTGCCATGAGTAAAATTGTTGGCCTATAAAGAGAAATCCTCTTATACAATCGAGTACATATCTTGCAAATGACATATTATTTTCCTTGAATCCAAAAATAGTTATTGGCAGATAAATAATATTCCAAATGACATATAATGAGAGCACTCTTGATAGATACCTCTTACAAACCTCCATATTTTTCCTGCATGATATATCCGCATCAATTTTTGAAAACAGAAGAAAACCTGATACTGAGAAAAAATATGGCACTGCCAAACTAGTAATCGTGTCAAATAATCGTTGCACCACAATAGACTGTACGTTATAAAGCGGCTGAGTGTGAATAGCGACCACACACACCGCCATTATGAACTTTAATAAATCTATTCCGTAATAGTTTTTCTTTTCTATCATTATCTTTAATAATCACTTCACTTTTCTTATATTCACCATTTCTCCAAGCTTTGCATCCCATTCTTCAGGAACAAACGGCATAAAACCACTACAGGGTGAAAACGTCAGTTCTGAGAAGTATACTTTATTGTTTATCTCATATAAATCAACCCGTAGAAATGGATGCCCACTGGATAAAGATTTTGCTATTTTCACCATTTCATCGAATTTTGCAGGCTTTGGAGGAAGAACTTCAAATTCAAGATAGTCAGATCGGCCAAACGGAGCTTTTTCCCAATTCATTGTCAAAAAACTCAACCGAGCAGTTTCATGGTTATCCATTCCATTTGAGACATAGAGATATTTAGGGGCACCATTAAAACAATAAAATTTGTAGTCCGTCAATCCATTACCTGATATATCTTCCATGTATTCCTCAGCAATAATCTGCGGTTTTACATTTTTATATGGCCACTCACGTCCTCCTTTATAGTAGTTCGTTTTCATGGAATTCTCTATTTTCTTTTTTGCTGCCTTTTTATTTAGGTTGTTTTTGTCTTTGCAAACGACCAATCCACCAGAATCGTGTGTACATTTTAGAACAAACTGCGTTGGCAATTCATCAAAATCAATATCATCAAAATGACTCCAAACGCCTAAAGTCGGAATAATATGTTCTTGCCCTATTATACTTGCCACATATTTTTTTGCCAAGAATTTATCTACCATCTCTGTATATTCTGGCTTTTGATCATTCAATTTTAACCATTGAAGTTTTTCATTAAATGTCACAGGATTATTGAGGTCAAGTTCTTTACCAAATTTTCTTTTATAGGCCATTTTCAAGAACGTCTCGTCATCCATTCCATCATAAAATCCCGAAGATATTTTAAGCCAATAAATGTGATTTTTCAATTTATCTATAAACGATTTCATTTTGCTCCTCCTGATTAAAAAACATACAAAATCAGAAAAGCAAAGCATTAAATCCTTATTTACTTGTAGGAAGTTTAATCCATTCCCCCATTTTAATCGCCCATTCTTCTGGTTGAATCGGCGCAAAGCCACTGCAATGGTAAAAGGTCAACTCTCCAACATATAACTTTCCATTCGCACAGTAGAAGTCAACTCTTAAATGGGGCAATCCTTTGGACAATACTGCTGCAATTTTTTTCATTTCATCAAAACGAATCGGTTTTTCAGGTAACACATCCGAATTAGGATCTCGCATTCTAATCGGCAAGTGAGTATAATCCATATCAAAAAAGTCCGTCGTCGGATTTTCTGCTTTGTCTTTCGATATATAAACAATTTTAGGTATTCCACCAAAACAGAAAAACTTATAATCCGTCAAGCACTCATGCTCACCCGCTTTCGTTGCATCATCTTTAAGAAGAGGCTCTGCAATAATTCGAGGCTTTACATTTTTA
>USSP01000050.1 GCA_900557385.1 uncultured Lachnospiraceae bacterium | reverse complement strand
CCCTTTTGAACACTCCTTCCCGGAAAATGCTCCACCTCCATGGGGAACCATGCTGCCATAACTATCTACCATTAGCTTCCTTCCGGTCAGTCCTGTATCCGCATCCATGCCTCCGCAGACAAAACGACCTGATGGATTGATAAAAATTTTTGTATCTTCATCTGGCGGAAGGAGACGAAGTGCCGGAAGAAGCACCTTTTTTCGGATCTCTGCTTCCAGTTTCTTCAGATTCTTGTCCTCCGTATGCTGACAGGACACTACCACACTGTCCAGTCGAACAGGCTTTCCGTTTTCATACTCTACCGTCACCTGGGCTTTCCCATCTGGTAAGATTCCCTGAATATAAGAGCTTTGTCTACAGGCAGATAATTCCCTGACAATCCGATTGGCCAGCACCACAGGCATAGGCATGAGCTGCTTCGTTTCATCACAGGCATAGCCGATCATCACACCCTGATCCCCTGCTCCCTGGAACCAGTCTATCTGATTGTCAGACACTCCTTCCCTTCGTTCTTTTGAAGTATCGACTGCCCCTGCAATATCGGGACTCTGTCGATGGACAAAAGTGTCCATTGCAATCCCTTCACTGGAATAACCCACATCAGATAGTACCTTTCGCACGACTGCAAACACATCCGGTTCATAGGTGCTGGTGATTTCCCCTGCCACAATGATCGTTCCTTTCGTAGCAAGCACCTCACATGCTACCCTGGACTGTTCATCCTGTTTCAGACATACATCCAGGATAGCATCTGCAATCTGGTCACACAATTTGTCCGGGTGTCCTTCTGTTACTGCTTCTGCTGTATAAAATTTTCTCATATGAATTTCCTCTCTTTCATGCAAAAAAGGCAGGATACCTTCCTTTTTACGGGAACATATCCTGCCTGACGTTTCATATTTTCTTTTGATTTTATCATCTAACCTTTTAATCGGCTTTCAATATCTGATGCACTATATAATACATCTGTTACAATCACTTTATCTCCCTGGATTACAAAAAAGACCGAATAATTGTCTACCAACAATCTTCTCATCTCTTTGCTTCGTTCCGGCTCTGATTCCATAATACGGATTCTCTCAGCCATAGTATCCAATGTTAAAATAGCGTCTGCAATCCGGTTGTATTGATCCATCGCATTTTCTGGTGCCTGAAGAACATAAGCGATGTGATTATATAACTGCTCCATATCAGCCAATGCTTCATTTGTAATCTCAACCGTATAGTGTTTCATATCAATGATTCTCCCTGAATTTTGCGAACGCTTCTGCTGCATTTTGCACTCTTCCTGCAGCTATATCATTGTAACCTTTTTCCAATTTCTGATGGATTTCTTCTGTTGTCATGGCATCTGCATGAATCGATACTGGTGCTTTTGGTAAAGAAACAGAAAATGGAATTCCACCTGTAAGAGAAATTTGATTCAAATACATATCAATCGCTGTTGACATAGGAACACCTAACTGAGACAATACTTTTTCTGCCCGCTCTTTGACAGTTGGGTTTACTCTTAAGTTTAATGTTGCTGTTTTTTCCATGATCACACCTCCTTGTTTCTTATATTGTAACGCTTTTGTCGTTACAATTCAAGCACTATTTCTCACATTTTCTAAGTTTTATATCCGATTTTACATTTTCATTATACTCTCAGATTTTCGCTTAAAAAACACATTCCAGATAGATGGCAGATACATCCAGATAGCTGCAAAAGTCCCAGTCTTTAAACACTTTCTGACACTACATCACGCCACATTTCGTTGTTCATCCTACATCCTCGAACACTTTTTTCTATGATAGTACTGTCTTTTTCATGCAACCTTGTCTCACATTCTGCACTTTTCGGGTGCTTTCAAACACTTCCAGGCAACTTCAGTTCCAAAAAGCCACCAAAGAGCTGGAAAAGCGCCCATCTTCGAACACTTTCCCAACACTACAAGACTACACAAGCCGCCACGATCCGTTGCACATCCCTTAACTTCGAACACTTTTTGTTCCGTAGTGCCGCTTCTTACCTGCAACTTGTCTCACATTCTGCACTTTTGGGGTACTTTTGAACACTTCCTGACACTACTGACTTCGAAGAGTACTGGAGATACCCAGAGACCGGAAGAAAGTTCCCGTCTTTGAACATTTTTCCCCTTTAAGACCTCGCTTTTACTGCCACAAGAATATTCCGGGCTTGCTTCCACTCATAAGAGCAGGTCACCAGCGTCAGAGTTTCCTCACAACCTATGCCATCTACCCCTGTTTCAAACAATGCTACCTCTTTTGCCTGCTGTACATAAGCCTCCAATTCCTGTGGACTCTGAAAAGATGTCCTCTGAAAGTCGAACATGGACACATCGGCTTTCAAAACTGCCGCTATCCGGTATTCCTCCATTCCTTCCGGTGTCTGAAAGAACACCCTGGGATGTGCTTTCCAATACTCATAGGAGGAGTACTGATCCAGATTCCCGAACATTGCCCCGCTGTTCATGTTGTGACCGTAGATGGTCAGATTCCCCGATTCTCCCAGAATACAGTCTGCCTGGAGGAACAAACTTCCATTGATGTCGTAGTTTCCCTGGTAATCCCTCCGCAGATAATACTCCGGTTCTTCCGGGCTGCTCTGCAATACCGGATAATCGATGCCACTCTCCGGGATTGTAAGCCAACCCCGAACATCCGGATACTGACTCTGTAGGAAGCGGAGGTCAACGGCAGACACTTCCGGTTCTCTTCCAGCCTGTTCCTCTTTTTGTGTTGGAGAGCCCCCGCCTCGAGGAAATACCTCCGGGAAGTGGGATTTTAAGTCCTCCACCAGTTCCCGGTTCTGCCGGGGGATGATAACAAAGTCATAACAAAGCAACGCTACACTCATTATGCAGATGACACACAACATCACCTGCAACATCCACAGACTACTCTTCTTTTTTCGCTTCATCTGTTTTTTCTATTTTCCCATGTTTCTTCTTATAAATCAGAGTTGCTATAAGTCCGATTGCTGATGCTCCCAGAGGAGCAAACAGGAGGATTGGTTTCCAGCGGTTGTCTCCAGTCTGCGGCACACCCGGAGTTTCCGGTGTCCTTGCATCCTTCATTTCCACCTTCTGAACCTCCATGGTATCTTCCAATGTGAATTTCACATCTTCTGCAATCTCATAGCCTTCCGGCGCTGTGATCTCGCGCAAAGTCAGTTCTTCCCCTACCGGAAGTTTCTCTACCAGATGAGGCTTTCCATCCGTTACCCACTCTTCCAGAATCTCACCCTCTTTATTTAAGATCTGCAGCTTGGCACCTTTCAGTTCTTCGCCTGTGGTAATATCCGTCTTGGAAATTTCTACTTTGGAATAATCATCCTTCATCTCTACCTTGGTCACACTGCCATCTTCTTTTACTTCAAACTCGATATCTTCTGCAGATACATAGCCCTCTACATAAGGCGGCAGTTCTTCGTGAAGGATATACGTTCCTTCTGGCAGTCCATAGACTACGTGCGGTTCTTTTGTACTGATCCACTCTTCTACGATGTTGCCCTCTTTATCGATGATCTGAAGCTTCGCACCTTCCAGTTCTTCCCCGGTTGTTGCATCGGTTTTCGTAAATTGGCTCTCAGTCGGCTGGTTTTCCACTTCTTTTGTCAGCTTGATTTCTGCAAGGTTCTGATCTGTGTAAGAGGCATCCACCTCCCAGATTTCTTCATTTGGAAGATATCCCGGTTTTCTCACTTCCTCTTTTACATAATATTTTCCATGATATAGGTCGCTATCAAAGGTAAGTTGACCGTTTTCATCCGTTGCTTTCTTCTCCAAAAGCGTATCTTTTTCTACAAGAACCTCACCCTGCTGAGACAGAATATCTTCTTTTGCGTACAATCCGAAAATCACGCCTTCCAGTTTTTCTTCTGTGACTGCATCTTTTTTCTCTACAGAAATGGAAATCTTCTGTCTTTCATTTTTATAGGTAACGCCTTCATAAACCACAGCCTGCGTATCATCCTTTGCAGTCAGGGTAAATTCCTTCTGTTCCGGGTTCAATACGAAATGGTCGCCTGCCACCGTTTCTTTCAGATAATAAGAACCCAGTGGAAGATTGTTCACTACTGCTTTTCCTTCTTTATCTGTGACCAGGGTTGCTACTAAATCATCTTTTTCATAGCGGATGACCGGATTGCCCTGTTCATTTTTCGCACCATCTGGAGAGTAAATGGTATCCTTGGCATACAATTCAAAAGTTGCCCCTTCCACACCGGATTCTTCATATACAAAGTCATGGAACACCCCGGTATCGGTATCCTCTCCGGTCACTGCATCTTTGATCTTTCCAGCCAGTCTTTTTGCCTTTGCAAGCAGGGAATCTCCCTTCACCTCTACTGGCTGTTCCCCGGTTTTCGTTAATGTCAGGCTTCCCACCTGCTCATCGTTTGGCTGCTCGATTTCCACAATGACTGCTCCGGTATCCGGATCGATCTGATGGGCAGTATCCGAGGAAACGGTGATTACGATTCCCTCTTTTGCATTTTCTTTGTAACTGCCTTTTTCGGTCACTTCTAGTGGAGAAATCACCGTTTGCCCTTCATACAAGGACATTTCATACCCCTGTCTTACAAATCCTTCCGGCGCTTTCACTTCTTCAATCCGATAGGTAGAACATTTCAGTTCTTCCGGTGTGACCAAATAGCCTTCCTCATTGGTCTTGAAAATGCTAATCGTTTCTTTCTTCGGATAGAATACCGTCTGCTCTACATATTCCTCTTTTTCCATATCAAAGATTTTATAGGAAGTGCCTGCTTTTAAAACCGGATTTCCTGTCTGTGCATCCTTTTTCACAATCTTTAATAAAAATTCAAACGGACGGTCATCGAACACACGCCACACCATCGGCTCTCTGCTGTCCTCGTCTACCTTCACCAAAAACGGATCGATGGCTTTCAAATTCTCCGGTACGGTGCTTTCCTCTACTACATAAAGACCATACGGAAGTTCCGGACTGATGGCATATCCCTTTTTATCGGTAATCAGTTCCGGCACCGGGACAGCCTTGCCATCCACATAGGTCACTGCCACCTCTTCTTTACTGAAATCATATCCACGGAAATCTTCCGCAGTAAACTGATCTCCATGGGATGGCTGTAGTTCCCCGCTCTTTACTTTCGACAGGTTGCTGACTAAATACACTTTAAATCCTGCACCTTCCACAAGCTCTGTTTCTGTCTGGTCACCATCTTCGCTGATCTTGATGAGCTGGAACGCCTGTTTCTTCACCTGCTCCTGTACCGTCAGGTCCCTGGTTACCTCTGCCACTTCCTGTCCTTCGTAAGCAAGGTCCACCTCATACTCTGTTGGATCTACCGTATAGCCTTCCGGCGGAGTGATCTCTTTCACATACATTTTTCCTAGATACAATTCAGAAAAATCTAAAGTGCCATTCTCCTTAATCACGCCCTGTGCGATGAGACTGTCTTTTTTAAACAACACACCCGTCTTTCCGTCCGGGTGGACAATATCCTCTCTGGCATACAGACCATACACGGCTCCTGCAAGGGAACTGTCTCCCTGTGGAAGAAAGTCCTGTGTCTCCTTATCAATCTTTTTGATATGGACAGCGCCTTTTACCCTCTCATCGGTTGCAGTGATCGTAACCGTCTTTCCGGCTTCCACATCCACCTTATGAATCACATCACTCTGCGTATAGTTGTCTGGAGCCTTGATTTCCTTCACATACACTGTTTTGATTGCTGCCTCAAAGTAATCACTAACTGCCTTTCCATCTTCCCCAGTGGCTGGCATTTCCATTAAAAGATGCTCACACTTGCTGTCTGTATAAATGCCATAGACTGCACCATCCAATGGGTTCTTCGTGTCTGCATCTTTTTTGAGAAGTTCAATCCTTGTCATCTCCAGCCAGTCTACGGTAAAACTTACCGGATTGGCTTTCTCCGATTCAAAGACTCCAATATCCTGATTGCTGTTTCCTGTGGATAACACCAGCGTTCTCCAAGTCTCTCCCACAGAACCATGCAGCTCTCCAGAGGAATAGGTTCTGGTATGAAGCATTGGGGCAGTCAGATAAAAGGTATCTCCGCCATAGATTTTTAACGCACCATTCTCTGCGGAAGTTCCCTTTGTCTTGTTATAAATGGTGATGTCTTTTGGCACATTGACAGAAATATAGTTTCGATGATCCCCGGACAATGTGATATCCGGTGTTTTCTGCACATTTCCATCACGGACTGCTTTTACGGATGTTTTAGAAAGAGAAATCTCTCCTTTCGGCGGTTCTTCCATAGCAAACAGATGGTCAATATAGGCGATCACCCCTGCTTTTACTAAGTCCTCATACTTGCATCCCGTAAATCCTGCCTCACCTGCGTAAGCATAGCTGGCTGCGATATGGGTATATACATATTTCTCTTCCGCACTTTTCCCAGACAAATAACTACCTGTAATATCCCCGGCGCCGCCATAGCCATAATACAGCACTTTCTGCAGGTTCTTATTGCTGTCAAGCACCTGTGCTACATAATCTCCACTCGGCGGTGAAGAACGATGGGATTCCAGACAATAGGCAATCTTTCCATTCACCGTAAACCAGCAGGTCAGATAATTTCCAATATAACTTGGATAGTAGATGGTCTCTCCTTTTTCCAGATGTACCGTTTCTCTTGCAGTAAAGGTATTTTCTACACCGGAAAACATCATCACTTCCCCATCCTCAATCTTTTCTTCCAGTTCCCTTGCTGCCTGTGCATCTGCATCTTCCCCGGATACCGTTACTTCCACCTCCGTGATCTCCTGCACAGGCGTCTCCGAATCTTCTTCGGATTTCGTATCCTCCTTCTGTTTCTGCCCACCGTTTTCTTCTGCATGGGCCTGTCCTTCCGAATCCGTCAGGATAATCTTACGAGTAACGGAATAACTGTCACGCGCATCTTTTGGCACAACCCAGTAGGTTGCAATATAAGTCCCTGCCTGGTCTGGATGGTAGGCGCTTCCATCCTCTGCTTCAATATGGTCCAAAGTCACATCCTCTTTTTCTGGATCATACTGAATCCCTTCCATGCAGGTCTCTGCCATAAATTCCTTGTCGGAAACATCTTTGGTGATATCCTCTGCAGTTACTGTCTGCTCAGAAATTTCCGACACCGGATGCTCCGATTCTGTCTTACTTTCTTTTTCTGTCACAGCCTTCTGTGAAATTTCACGTTCTGCCGCATGGACATCCGCTAAGTTCCCAAGCGGACTAAGCCCCATAAGCAGTGCGAGCCCAAAGGCTGCAAGTCTTGTTTTGATATTCCTGCTCTTCATTGCATTCTCCTTTTTTCGTTAAAAATACCGCAGAGGCTTTCCCCTGCGGCGTTGTTATCTGCTGACTTTTGTTTTCTTGTGACTGGGTTTCTCTCTGCCTACTTCCTGTCTTGTACGCTTTAGCGCATCGATTATAGATCGGCTGGAAATCCCATTCTGATGGCAGCCTTCCACGATCCCCATAAAATAAAGATCCGAGGGGATGGCCAGCTGATCCTTATAGGGTGCATTCATGATATATGCCATGACTTCCCGCTTCACACCATCCGTTCCCTGAACAAGAACAGCCTCCTTCCCATACAAATGGGGATACCCTTCATAAAAGTCCAGGCTTTTTTCACACTCCGGTGTGATCTTCCAAAGCACCCCTTCCACCTGGCTGCCCTCTTCCGGCAAAATGGTGGCAACACCGCTTCCTTTCCCTCTGCCACAAAAGGTCAGGCGGTATCCCTCCAGCCGGACATTCTCCACTACGGAAGCTGCCGGACAGCGGTACGCCATCTGGTCTAAGTTCATGTTGCTGCCATAGGCAAAATAATAGGTTTCTTTCATCTCTTACCTCCTAACGGGCATCCTCCGCCCGATGATTTCGATTCAAACATTCATAGGTACTGCGGTCATATCTCCATGCTCTGTCACCCTCCAGATTGGCAAGCAGATGTTCCCGGACATTCTTATATTCCGGTCCAATGAGCCCCAGCCGCAATAAAAAGGTACGGAAGGTAAATGCCGGATTCTCTGTGATCTCCGTTTTCCGCATCTGGGTGCATTTCTGATTGATGGCCTGGGCAGAGATGGCAAGAGCCAAAGTGATATTTGCCCGCACTTTTCCTGCATGGAGGGTACTCTCAAAACATCTCCACTCCAAAGTTCCTTTGGAAAACACTGCATGAAGGTTCAACGCATAGTACCGGGTATCGTCATAATGATCATGGCTTCCATCCCTGCCCCCATACCATACCCGTTTCAACTTTTCCATGGAAATGGTGCTGTTTGGCATCCGGCGGATCTTCTCCAGCACAATGGGGCGTACCTTCTGGCAATACTCCTGTTCCCTTGATGTCTGCACCTTCAATGCCTTAAACAGGATGTCCTCTTTGGAATACATAATGGTCATGGCATTTTTAAGGCTTCTTGGGGTGTGATTGGAAGCATCCACATGCACATGCTGCCCGCAGGATGCATTTACCTTCGCCCCATGATGCCTGAGACACCGCACCACTTCCTGCAGTTTTCCCATTTCTCTATAGGAAAGTTTCGGACTGACCATCTCGGTGCTGTATTCTCTTCCGGCAGGAACCATGCGTCCACGCTCCCTGCGTTCCGTATAGATGCTCCCATCATACATGAACTTCCATTTCTTTCCTTCCTGATCTGTCACAGACCAGACCCCATAATATCCACCGTCGCAAACTGCCCTTGTTCCAAACAGCTCTGCCACTTTCTCCGCAGCCCTCTGCCTGGTGATCCCTGTCATCTCAATCTCTGTACCAAAATATTGATCCTGAATTCCAATTGCCATACTGCCTTACCTCTTTGTCTTTTCATCCTCTGCCCGGATCTCTGTATCTGCCTGCCGAAGAAGCGTTCCGATGGCTTCGATCACGTTGACGGTCACTCCATTTCCAGCCTGTTTATAAAGCTGGCTGTCCGAAGTCTCCTGTTCTATGCGGTCAATCTGCCAGTCATAAAAGCCCTGCAGCCGCAGACACTCCCTTGGCACCAGCCTCCGGATTCTGCCCCGATAGGCAACTCCATGCCGGTCTGTGGCAGTAATGGTGAACATCGGCTCTTCCGGCTCCTTCATCCTCCGGCCATTCTGCCGGGTTTCTTCTCTTCCCGGAGTCAGCACTGCCCTGGCACCTTCCTCTTTTAAGACACCGGAGCATTCCCCTTTATGATTATGGATGCCGGACTGTCTGGTATTCAGACACCTGCACTGCTCTGTGACAAGAGGCGGCACAGACAGATCCACAAAATGAAGCGTTCCCTGCTGGATTCCTGTGGTAAGGGTATGGGCGATCTGATGCCCCACACGCCCTCTTCTGGTATTCATGCCTGCATATCCTAAGTCAATGCTGTCTCCCGGATACGCCATCTTATATCCCTGCTTGGTATTCTCCTTGATATCTCTCACATA
>USSP01000049.1 GCA_900557385.1 uncultured Lachnospiraceae bacterium | reverse complement strand
AAAGGCGTATCCTTTATGGAGAATGTGGCAATCTGGCACGGCAAGGCTCCCAATGAGGAAGAATATCTTCGTGCAATGAAAGATGTAGAGGAGGGATTCTAATGAACGCAAAACCGACAAGAGACGCTCTGGGTGATGAGATGTTAAAATTAGGTCTGGAGCATGATGATATTTATGTAATTGACTGTGATGTGGCAAAATCCTGTAAGACTCTGGAATTTGCAGAAAAACTTCCCAAACAGCATGTAAATGTGGGAATTTCCGAGCAGAATGCAGTTGGCATGGCAGCAGGCATTGCCACCACCGGCAAGGTTCCCTTCGTGGTAACCTATGCCATCTTCGGCAGTATGCGTGCCTGTGAGCAGATTCGTCAGGAAGTCTGCTACACCAAATTAAATGTAAAGATTCTCTGCTCCCACGGTGGACTGACTCCCGCAAATGATGGGGCCTCCCACCAGTGTATCGAGGATATGGGCGTACTGAGAACCATCCCCAACATGACCGTGATCATGCCTGCGGATTATCAGTCTGCGAGAAAACTGATTGAAAAGGCATACGAATACAAAGGCGCTGTTTATCTCCGATTTACCAGAGATGCGATTCCTTGCATTTATGATGAGGAAGCCACCTTTGAAATTGGCAAGGCAAACAAGCTCCGGGAAGGTGACGACCTCACTATTTTTGCCAACGGCGATACCGTAGCCATCGCACTGGAGGCAGTGGAGATGTTAAAACAGGAGGGCATTAACGCCACTCTTTATGATATGCACACCATTAAACCTCTGGATGTGGATGCAGTGAAGGATGCTATTGAGAAAACCGGCAAGATTATCACGGTGGAAGACCACAACATCATCAACGGACTGGGTTCCGCTGTCTGCGAAGTGGTTGCAGAGGCAGGCAAAGGACAGGTAGTAAGAATCGGTGTCCAGGATCGTTTTGGCGAGTCTGCTCCTTATTCCGAACTGTTAAAGATGAACGGAATCACCAAAGAAAATATCTGTGCAAAGGCAAAAGATTTACTGAAATAAGTTGACAGGAGAACTCTTATGAAAATCGTCATTTTAGATGGATATACAGAAAACCCCGGTGATTTAAGCTGGGAAGGATTTGAGGCACTGGGAGAGCTGACTGTGTACGACAGAACCCCCGAAGAGCTGATTGTGGAGCGTATCGGGAATGCGGAGGCAGTGATTACCAATAAGACTCCCATTTCCAGAGAGACCCTGGATGCCTGCCCCAATGTGAAGTACATTGGTGTGCTGGCAACCGGTTATAATGTGGTGGATGTAGATGCAGCAAAGGAAAAAGACATTCCCGTCTGCAACATTCCCACCTACGGAACCACCGCTGTGGCACAGATGGTATTTGCTTTACTCTTAGAGGTATGCCACCATGTAGGTGCCCACTCCTCGGCTGTAAAAAACGGTGACTGGACGAATAACCAGGACTGGTGTTTCTGGAACTATCCTTTAATTGAACTAGCAGGTAAGACCATGGGAATCATCGGCTTCGGAAGAATCGGACAGGCTACCGGAAAAATAGCCAAAGCGTTTGGCATGAAGGTATTGGCTTACGATGGATTCCAGTCTGAAGAAGGGGCAAAAATTGCAGATTATGTAACCTTGGATGAGTTGTTACAGCAGTCGGATGTGATTTCCCTGCACTGCCCGCTTTTTCCGGATACCAAGGGTATCATCAATAAAGACACCATCGCGAAGATGAAGGATGGAGTTATCCTCATCAACACCAGCCGCGGTCCTCTTATTGTGGAAAACGATCTGGCAGAGGCGTTACGCAGTGGAAAAGTTGCTGCCGCAGCCAGCGATGTGGTTTCCACCGAGCCGATAAAAGAGGACAATCCTCTTCTTGGCTGCTATAACAGCATCCTTACACCCCATATCGCATGGGCACCTAAGGAAAGCAGAAAACGTTTGATGGATATTGCGGTAGAGAATCTAAGGAATTTTCAGGAAGGCAACGTGACAAACCGCGTCAATAATTAGGACTAAAATAAGGATAAGTATATGAATTATAGAGAAATCATTTCCCAAATGACATTGGAAGAAAAAGCGGGTCTTTGCTCCGGAGCGGATTTCTGGAGAACGAAAGCAATCGAGCGATTACAGATTCCCGCAGTAATGGTATCTGATGGACCTCACGGACTGCGTAAACAGGCAGATGAAGGTGACCATCTGGGTCTGGAAGAAAGTGTAGTGGCAACCTGCTACCCTGCGGGGGCAGGTATTGCAGCAAGCTTTAACCGGGAAGTGGCAGCCACACTGGGTGATGCCCTGGGAGAAGAAGCAGCAACGGAGGGCATTCATACCTTACTGGGTCCCGCCATCAATATTAAGAGAAGTCCTTTGTGTGGACGAAACTTTGAGTATCTTTCGGAGGATCCCTGCCTGGCAGGAGAAATGGCGGCATCCTATGTAAACGCCGTGCAGAATCGCGGCGTGGGCACCAGTGTGAAACACTTTGCGGCAAACAACCAGGAATACCAGCGTATGAATGTGGATGTCCGGGTAAGTGAGCGGGCACTCAGGGAGATTTATCTTGCCGCCTTTGAGGATGTGGTAAAGAAAGCCCAGCCCTGGACCATTATGTGCAGTTACAATCGGATTAACGGAAAATATTCCTGTGAGAATTCCTGGCTTTTGAGCCAGGTGCTCCGCAAAGAGTGGGGCTATGAAGGAATTGTCATGACTGACTGGGGCGCCATGAACCGCCGGTGTGAGTCCTTGGAGGCAGGATTGGATCTGGAGATGCCTTCCTCATCCGGTGTTACCGATAAAGAAATCGTGGAGGCAGTGAAAAACGGTGCATTACAGGAATCGGTGCTGGATGATACAGTAGAACGACTGTTACGCTGGATTGATAAGGGTGGAAAGTCTACAGGAACTTACGACAAGGATTCCCATGATGCCCTTTCAGAAAAGCTGGAAACCGAGTGCGCCGTTCTATTAAAGAACGAGGGATTGCTCCCTTTAAAGAAAGAACAGAAAGTGGCTTTTATCGGTGAATATGCCCAGACACCCCGTTATCAGGGAGGTGGCAGCAGTCACATCAACAGTTACAAAATTACTTCTGCGTTAGATGCGTCCAAAGACAATAAAAATATCAGCTATGCAAAAGGCTTTGGCATCGAACAGTCCGAGCCGGATATGGCATTGCTTGAGGAAGCTGTAGAGGCAGCAAAAACCGCAGAGCTTGCTGTCGTTTTTGCAGGACTTCCTGATTCATATGAGTCAGAAGGCTTTGACCGAAAGCATTTGGATCTGCCGGAATGCCAGAACCTTCTTATTGAAAAAGTGGCAGAGGTACAGCCCAATGTGGTAGTGGTTCTCCACAATGGTTCCGCGGTGACCATGCCCTGGATTGAGAAAGTAAAATCCGTACTGGAGTTATATCTGGGCGGCGAGGCAGTGGGCGCTGCCACCGTGAAACTGCTTTACGGTGAGGCAAATCCCAGCGGAAAACTGCCGGAAACCTTCCCTCTACGTCTGGAGGATACCCCCAGCTACCTGAACTTCCCCGGCGAAAACCGGGAGGTACACTATGGCGAGGGCGTGTTTGTGGGTTACCGTTATTATGAGGCGAAAAACCTTCCCGTGCTGTTCCCATTTGGATATGGTTTGTCCTATACCACCTTTGCTTTGAGTGATCTCACCGTATCTGCGAAAGAACTGACCAACCACGAAACGGTAAACGTTACCGTCAAGGTAACCAACACCGGAGACAGAGCCGGCAAAGAGGTGATTCAGCTTTATGTGGCACCGAAACATGAAACCAAGATTGCCCGTCCCATCAAGGAATTAAAGGGCTTTGAAAAAGTAGAACTGCAGCCCGGCGAAACCAAAGAAGTGACCTTTACACTGGATAGCCGTGCGTTTGCCTACTATGAAACGACTCTTTCCGATTGGTTTGTAGAAAACGGCGAGTACGAAATCCAGGCAGGAACCTCCAGCCGGGACATTGCCTTAAAGGAAACTGTTACTCTTCACAGCGACCGGAGACTTCCCCTTCTGGTGGATGACATGACCACCGTAGGCGAAGTGCTTCGGGCAGGGAAGATGACCTCTCTGTTAAAAGAGAAGCTGATTGCTACCGGTTTCATGCAGCCGGAACAGGCAGCGGGACAGGGCGCTTCCGGCGATGAAATGATGAAATCCATGCTGGACGGACTTCCCATCCACAGTCTGCGCAGCTTTGCGAAATGTAAGCCCGGTGAACTGGAACAGATGTTAGAGGAGCTTAAAAAGTAGAGATGAAAAAACAACGCGCTGGGAGCAGGGACTCTCAGCGCATGTTTTGAGTATGGAGACAAAACGAACATGATTTATTTTGCAAATATTGTGCCTGCGGTGAGGTGCGAATTCGCAGATTATGGGAAGGGAAGGTTATTACGATGGAAAAATTGATTATATTAGGAACAGGCAACGCCCAGGCATTTCACTGCTTTAATACTTGTTTTGCTCTGAAAACCGAGGATGGGGTCTTTTTAACGGACACCGGTGGCGGTAACGGCATCCTGAAACAGTTGGACAGTGCGGGAATTGCCATACAGGATATTCACCACATTTTTATCAGCCATGAGCATACCGACCACATTTTAGGTGTAGTCTGGATGATTCGCATGACAGCCGCTGCTATGTTGAACAATAAATACGATGGTGACCTTCTTTGATATCGGCTCCACCAAGGCAAAGCAGTTTGGCTACACCCTGACCCTCCATTCCGGGAAGAAATTTCCCTGTCTGGGAGACGAGCCATATAAGGAAGAATTTGAAAAGCCCTATGCGGAAAACGCAGACTGGCTGCTGTGCGAGGCGTTCTGCCATTATGAGGACAGGGAGATTTTCCACCCTTATGAAAAACATCATGCCACCGTCAAGGAGGCATGCGAACTGGCACAGCAGCTCCGGGTCAAAAATCTGCTGCTGTACCACACCGAGGATAAACACCTCTCCACCCGCCGGGAAACCTACACCAAAGAAGGCAGCCGGTATTACACCGGCAACCTCCTGGTTCCCGATGATTTAGATATAATCGATTTAGAATAATGCTAATAATTTATATCGAAATAGTGTTCTCACAATGATATACTTTAATAAAAAGTTAGCATGGAAAAGAGGATATCGTGTATGAGCAAGTATGTAGAATCTGAAAAAGTTGAATTGAAAGCAAAATACACAGATACGATATGCAAAGAGATTGTGGCGTTTCTCAATGCTGATGGTGGTCAGATTATTATAGGCGTTGACGATAATGGAAATGTTATAGGTGTTGATAAAATAGATGAAACGTTGAAAAAAATATCGGATGTCATTACCATGCAGATAGAACCTAATCCACAGGAGGAGATTCGAACGGAACTTAAATTTGACTTCGGAAAGACAATTATAATCTTATGCATCTCAAAGGGGACAAGGAGTATCTACTGTCAGAAAAAGTATGGCTTTTCTTCAAATGGATGTGTAATTCGAATCGGTACTACCTGTAAGGAAATGACAGCAGATCAGATTCACGTTCGTTATGAGAAAAATTTTTATGACGAAGAGTACATGATAAAGAAAAGTGCCTCTTGTATGGACCTTTCATTTAGAGAATTTAAAATATACTATTTAGAAAAAGGATTTCATGTTGAGGATTCCTCAATAGAGGCAAATTTTAATTTTCGCAATATAATCTTTTAGCGGAACTTTTGGCTGATAAAAACAATATTCCGTTTATTTTTGTAAAATTTAGTGGTGTAGATAAGACAGCTATATCCGAGAGAAATGATTATGGGCATGGATGTATTTTATCGGTTTATGAAAAAATAAAAGCAAGATTGTCTGCAGAAAATATATGTTTTTCTGATACTACGGTCAGACCGAGAGCAGACAGATACCTTTTTGATTACGATTCTGTAAATGAGGCAGTTCTTAATGCATTGGTTCATAACGATTGGACGATTACAGAGCCACAGATATCGATCTTTAGCGATCGTATGGAAATATTATCACATGGGGGACTTCCCAATGGAATGACAAGAGAAGACTTTTACGAAGGAATTAGTCACCCAAGGAACTCTACTTTGATGAGAATTTTTTTGAATATGGGATTGACGGAACACACTGGTCATGGTGTTCCGACTATTATTAAAAAATATGGTAAAAAAGTCTTTGAAATCAAAAATAATTATATAAAGTGTAAGATACCATTTGATAAAAAGGTATTGGAATTATGCAACAAAAATGTCGGTTTGAATGTCGGTTTGAATGTCGGTTTGAATGTCGGTTTGAATGTCGGTTTGAGTAAAACGGAAAAAGCTGTTTTGAAATTGTTGATTCAAGACCCGAATCGAACTGCAGATATGATTGCGATAGAAATAGGCGTTACAAAACGCACGGTGGAGCGTGCTTTTGTAAGTCTTCAGAAAAAAGGAAAAATAGAACGTATAGGATCTAAGCGTGATGGAATGTGGTATGTCATCTCATAATTTTTCCCCCTTGACTCTACAACCGTTATAGAGTTTAAAATAAGACGATAGAAAACAAAGGAATGAGATGAATCATGGAAAAGAACCTTACAACAGGAAGTGTATTTAAAAATGTACTGTTTTTTTCACTTCCTTATCTATTGTCTTATTTTTTACAAACGCTCTATGGAATGGCAGACCTGTTCATTATCGGACAGTTTGATGCTGTAGCAGGAACCACGGCAGTTTCCATAGGCTCCCAGGTGATGCACATGCTTACTGTAATGATTGTGGGATTGGCGATGGGAGCCACAGTCAGCATCGGAGGGGGGGGGGGAGCCGGACAAAAGAAAAGGGCGGCCGCCTGCATTGGGAATACCGTTACATTGTTTCTGGGATTATCGGTAGTGCTGACGATCCTGCTGCTTGCAGCCAGACGCCCGATTGTTTCCCTGATGTCTACACCGGAGGCAGCAGTGGAAGGGACGATTGCCTATCTTACGATTTGCTTTATCGGAATCCCCTTTATCACAGCTTATAATATTATCAGCTCTATTTTCCGGGGAATGGGGGACAGCAAAAGCCCCATGTACTTTATTGCCGTTGCCTGCGTCGCTAATATTGTTCTGGATTATATTTTTATGGGGGCATTTCATCTGGGACCTGCAGGAGCGGCACTGGGCACCACCTGCTCCCAGGCGGTCAGTGTCATCGTGTCCCTGCTTTTTATCCGCAGGCAGAAATCCGGCATTGTGCTGTCACGGAAGGATTTCAAGCCCCAACGCTCTGTGATGACACAGATTCTTCGGATTGGAATTCCTATCACCATGCAGGATGGTTTTATCCAGATTTCTTTTATCCTGATTACCATTATTGCCAACCGTCGTGGATTAAATGATGCTGCAGCCGTCGGCATTGTGGAAAAAATCATCAGCTTTCTCTTTCTGGTGCCTTCCTCCATGCTTTCCACGGTGTCGGCACTGGGTGCCCAGAATATCGGAGCCGGCGAAAAAGACCGGGCGAAGCAGACCCTGTGGTATGCCATGGGTTTTGCCGTGTGTTATGGCATCGTGATTGTAACTCTGGTGCAAATCTTTGCAGAGCCTATGGTTTCCATTTTTACCGACAGCTCCCAGACAGACGGCGCCAGAGTCGTGGTGCTAGGCGGACAATATCTCCGCGGCTATGTATTTGACTGTCTCTTTGCAGGAATCCAGTTCAGCTTCAGCGGCTATTTCTGTGCCTGTCAGAAATCGGGACTTTCCTTTTTACATAATATCCTGTCGATCATGCTGGTGAGAGTGCCGGGAGCCTACCTTATGTCACACCTGTTTCCTGCCACACTGCTTCCCATGGGATTGGCATCAGCAGCAGGATCGCTGCTCTCGGTTATCATTTGCATCATTGCCTATATGAGTTTGAACAGACAGGATCAAAAACAGGAGCATTAACGTGGAAAAACAGAATTTATTTTCGATCGGAGACATGGCAAAAACCTTTCACCTCAGTGTCAGCAGCTTACGATATTATGAGTGTTAAATACCATTCATTATCTTCGGATGTTGGATATGCCTTTGCCGGAAATCGCAGATTTTCTTCAGAACAGAGATGTGGATCGGATCAAAGCAAAGCTGCAATCGCAGAAACAGGCTGTGATTCAGAAACAGAAGGAGCTGCAGCGGATCGAAAGGAAAATTGACAACCGCTTACACCAGCTACAGGAAGCACAAGGCGCCGTGTTGGATGTCATTGAAGTAGTGGAAAGTCCATCCTGCAATCTGGTCTGGGTGGAGGATTCCCTGAAGATTCAAAATGCATTTGATCTGGAGGAACCCATTTACAGACTGCAGCAATCGGAGAAGGAAGAAGAAGCACTGGTCTTCTTAGGAAAAATCGGAATCAGCATTTCTGCAAGGCATCTCCGGGAACAGTGCTTTAATCAATATGACGGTATCTTTCTGGTTCTGGATAAAGAAGATATTTATGCCGGGGATACCGTTAATCTTCCGGCTTCCAGGTGTGTTCGCGTTCGCTTCTGCGGAAGTCACGCGGAGGCTCCCGCACAGTACCGGAAACTATTTGCTTATATTCAGGAACAGAAAATGGAAATCGCAGGTTTTTTCAGAGAAATCACCATTATTGATTATGGAATTACCAATGATACGAAGAAATTTGTGACAGAGATCAGTATACCGGTCTGCTTGAAGGAGGGGTAGTAATTTTTATATACCTTTAATATGCAGTAGGGCATAAAACATTGACTCGCAGTAATAGATAGTGTATATTATAGACTATAAATGATATTGATTTATATAACATTCATACTAGATTTACGACAGAGAAGATTGTTGAATATAAAAGCGGATGGCTTAGGTCATCCGCTTTCCTTTAATGGATGTATCAAATTGATGAAAAGGTAGTTCAGGAGGGATAAGAAGATGTGTGATGTGCGAAAATATTCAGATATGTTTAAGGATATGAAAAACTTACAACCAGAGGATACGCTGCAACTTGTAATGGAAGCGAAAGATGAAGAAGAAAGAGATTTTTTTGAAATGCTTGGAAATTTTCTCCTTCAACAGAAACAGAAAAAAGTTATTGAAGGGAATCTGTTTTGATGAAAAAATCTGTTTTAATTGCAGGTGTTAATGGTGCAGGAAAATCAACATTATACCAAACGTTAGATTCACTAAAAACAATGGAAAGGATTAATACGGATGAGATTGTACGTTCCTTCGGAGATTGGAAGAATTCCTCAGATGTTATGAAGGCGGGTAAAATAGCGGTGAGTAAAATAGAAGAATATCTTAATAATGGAATCTCTTTTAATCAGGAAACAACCTTATGCGGCAATTATATCTTGAAGTCGGTGGAAAGAGCCAAAACTCTTGGATATGAAATAGAACTTCATTATGTTGGTGTTGAATCTGCAGAAGTGGCAAAGCAAAGAGTTGCATATCGGGTTATGCATGGAGGACATGGAGTTCCGGATTTTGCTGTTGAAAGAAGATATGTGGAGAGTTTTGAACACTTAAATAGAATTAAAGGTATGTGCGATTT
>USSP01000048.1 GCA_900557385.1 uncultured Lachnospiraceae bacterium | reverse complement strand
CCCATGAGCAGTCCGTCTGCAAATTGATCCACATCTGCGATAACCCGGCTCACCACCTCGCCATAAGAATGGTCATCCACGTATCGGAGTGGCAGAATTTCCAGTTTACGGAACGCCTCCTTCCGCACATCACGAATGATATTATAAGTCATCTTGTTATTGCAGATATTCATCACCCACTGTGCCAGAGCAGTAAGCACAATGACAATACCGATCTGTTTTAAAATAGCAAAGATTCCCCTAAAATCCACCTGCCCTTTGGCAATGATCAGATCCACTGCCCGACCGGTGAGAATCGGAATATATAAAGCCGAAATCACAGATACGGCTGCCAGTAAAATGGAAAGAATCAGCAGTACCCAGTATCGTTTGATATAATGCAGTACCTTCCGCAACGTTTCCCCGGAGTCGCTTTGTTTTTTATTCGTCTTAGCCATTATGCCTGCACCTCCTTGGGATATTGTGAATAATAAATCTCCTGGTATACCTCACAGGATTGTAACAACTCTTCATGGGTACCAATGCCTGCCACTGTACCATCATCCATAACGATAATCTGGTCTGCATGCATGATAGAAGAAGCTCGCTGGGATACGATAAATACAGTTCTGGTACCTTCCATCTGACGGATGGATTGACGAAGCTTTGCATCCGTCGCAAAATCCAAAGCGGATGCACTGTCATCCAGAATAAGAATTTCCGGATCGCGAACCAATGCCCTGGCAATGGTCATACGCTGTTTCTGACCACCGGAAAGATTTTTACCGCCCTGGGCAATCTCATAATCCAGACCGCCCTCTTTCTGGTCTACAAACTCTCTCGCCTGGGCTACATCCAATGCCTGATACAGCTTTTCATCCGGCACATCCTTTTCGCCTTCCTGTAAGGAAAACAAGAGGTTGTCACGGATCGTTCCTTTAAATAAAACCGCTTTCTGTAATACGATGCCAACCTTGTCACGAAGCTGTGCCAGAGGATAGTCCTTCACATCGATTCCGTTGATCAGCACCCGTCCCGCAGTAGCATCATAAAACCGGGGAATCATGTTGACCAGAGAAGATTTACCGGAACCGGTACCACCGATAATACCTACGGTCTGACCTTTTTTCACAGAGAAATCAATGTCAGTTAAGGATTCCTCTGCCGCATTGCGGTAGGTGAGACCCACATGTTCAAAGCGGACAGCGATTTCCTCCTCCTCTTTACACGCAGGAGAAAGCTTCTCTACTGCCTCCTGGCTGCTGGTAATCTCGAATACATCTGCCACACGGTTGGCACAGGCAAGTGCCTTGGTAATGGTCACAATCAGATTTGCCAGCTTAATCAGTTCCACCAGAATCTGGGACATATAGTTTACCAGTGCCACAACCTGTCCCTGGGTGATAAAACCGTTGTCAACCCGCACGGCTCCGGTATAGATCAAAGCAATGGTTGCCACATTCACGATAAGATAAGTGACCGGATTGGTCAATGCTGATAACTTTCCTACATAAAGCTGCATTCTGGTCAACTCGTCCACATTTTCCTCAAAGTGTGCCTTCTCCTGCTCTTCTTTTCCGAACGCTCGGATGACACGGGCACCGGTCAGATTTTCACGGGTAATGCCCAGCACCTTGTCCAGCTGGTTCTGTACCTTCTTGTACATAGGCATGGTAATATACATAATACCGAAAACGACTATGGACAGGACAGGAATCACCACTACGAAAAGCAGGGCTGCTTTTACATCAATGGTAAATGCCATAATCATGGCACCAAATACAATAAAGGGGGAACGTAGAAACAGACGCAGGGTCATGTTGACACCGGACTGTACCTGATTCATATCACTGGTCATACGGGTAATCATCGTGGATGTACCCAGTGTATCCATCTCTGAAAAAGAAAGGCTCTGCATATGCTTAAACAAGGCTGATTTCACTCCTGCTGCAAAGCCGGTTGCCGCTTTTGCGGAAAAGTACTGGGCCGTCAGGGAACAGGTCAGTCCGACGACACCAAGTAATACCAACACGCCGCCCATCTTCCAGATATAGGGAATGCCCCGGTTACTGATCCCCTGGTCAATGATTGCTGCCATAACAAGGGGCACGAAAAGTTCAAAAGAAGCTTCCAGCATCTTAAATAAGGGTGCAAGAATGGCTTCTTTTTTGTAAGCAGTCATATACCGCATCAATTTTTTCACATCATTTCCTCCATTTTCCTCTTTTACACCATTACTTTATAGATTACCACGAAAAAGGCAGTCATGCAACGACTGCCTTATCTTTATACCCCAATATACATGCGTCCTTTTCTTAATATAACAAGCTGAAAGTCATCAGTTTATTTTTCCATCGGTTGGAGCGAGGCGGCTGTAACGCCGGCTCATAAAAAGTCACCAGTTCTCTTGCATTTTCCAGTCTGGCAAGAATCAGTTCCTCTGCCAGCCGTTTGTACCGCTCATTGATACAGATCACGTAGGTCTCCTTCTTCACCTTCATAAAATAAGGAATGCCCGCCTCCGCAAAAGCAAGACGTATTTTTTCTTTTATATCTCTGCTGTGCACTTCACACAGCTCCACTTCATTATTTACACGTACATGAGTCAATGCTGATGTCATATGATCTTCCTCCGTTTCTGATGTCTCCTTCCGGGAAACCTCTTGATCTGTTTTCTCCCCCTGCCTGCAATTTCTTTACTGGCCTTGCTTCCTTTACAACACGCCCCATTATAGAAGTCATATTTGAAAAAACAGTGAACATCTGCGAACATTTTTTGAAAAAATTTTTAGGATTTTATGAAGATAATCCTTCAGACAGAAAGTTCTTTCCAGCGATGCATGCTATACTATGAAGTAGAAAAAGCCGATTGTCGGCGTAAATAGTAAGGAGATAGTGCCATGAAAATCATAAACGGGTCGGTATATGGTGCCGATTTTAAATTTTCCAATCAAACAATCCTGACTAAGGATGACCGCATCGAATCCATCGATCCTGCGGCGCTGGAGACAATAACCGAGTCAGACGATATTTTAGATGCCTCTGACTGTTATGTCATCCCCGGTCTGACCGATGTCCACTTCCACGGCTGTGTCAACCACGATTTCTGTGATGCGGACTTTGAAGGAGTACATACCATGGCGCAGTATGAGCTGCAGAATGGTATTACCACCATCTGTCCTGCTACCATGACTCTGGGAGCAGATACCCTGTCCGCCATCTGTAAAAACGGTGCTGCTTACCATAATGCAAATCCGGAAGACGGTGCGGAACTGATCGGCATCAACCTGGAGGGACCTTTCATTGCCATGTCCAAAAAAGGTGCCCAGAACCCTGCTTTCGTCCAGAAAGCAAACCCTGAGCTTTTAAAGCATTTACAAGAGGATGCGGAGGGATTGGTTCGTCTGGTAACCATTGCTCCCGAAGAAGAAGGTGCTCTGGATTGCATCTGCAAATGCAGCAGTGACTATCACTTTTCTCTGGGACATACCGCTTCCGATTACGATACAGCCTGCAAGGCCTTTCAGGCAGGCGCTGACCATGTAACTCATCTGTACAATGCCATGCCTCCTTTCGTTCATCGTGCTCCCGGTGTCATCGGCGCAGCCTTTGATGCACCGCAGGCAAAAGTGGAATTGATTTGTGATGGTATTCACATTCATCCTTCTGTTATCCGTGCAACCTTCCAGTTATTCGGCGATGACAGGGTCGTATTGATCAGTGACAGTATGATGGCAACCGGTATGCCGGATGGCGATTATTCTCTGGGTGGTCTGCCTACCAAGTTAGTTGGTCATAAAGTAACACTGGAGGACGGAACCATCGCCGGAAGTGCCACCAATCTGATGGACTGCATGCGGAATGTGGTAAACTTCGGTGTTCCCATGGAAAGTGCCGTCAAAGCAGCTACCTGGAATCCGGTGAATTCCATTGGTATGACCAAGGATTACGGTTCCATTGAAGCCGGCAAAAAAGCAAATCTGGTTGTTCTGGACAAGAATTTACAGATTCGTCACATCATCCATGATGGCAAGCTTGTAAAATAATCGATGAAACCTACACCGTCAGGTGAACCTCAAAAAAGGAGCTGTGGAAATTCCACAACTCCTTTTTCTACGCATTCCTTCCGTTATTTTCTACGCTCGTATTTCACAAAGGTATAAGCAATGTCAAAATAGGTCTGCTCATCACTCTCCTGGGTCTGCACCCATTCCCGGTCTGCATCCAGATCGGGAAAATGGGCGTCTGCCTCATAGGTATGGTCAATCATCGTGAGATGTGCGGTATCGCAGTAAGGAAGAAGCTGTTGGTAAATGCTCTCTCCCCCCACCACATACACATCCTCGGTAGCATATTCCTTTAATTTTTCCATCAGTTCCTCCAGGGAATGAACCACGATTCCCCCTTTTACCCGGAATGCGGGATCTCTGGATAAGATAATGTTCGTCCGTCCCGCTAAAGGCATTCCCTGAGGAAAGGTCTCCAGGGTGCGGCGTCCCAGAACAATCACCTTTCCCATCGTCTCCTGGCGAAAGAGCTTCTGATCTGCGGGGATTTGCACCAAAAGCTGTCTTTTGTTTCCAATCCCCCATTTGCTGTCAACCGCTGCTATCAAATTCATATTGCTGTTACTCCTACCTTATTTATCGTATTTATCGCAAAGAGAAATGACCTGATCTGCAAACTTCGCCAGATCTTTATTTGCCATACCCTCATTCTTATAAATGACACTAAGCAGCCGCTGTCCTGCTGCCACCAGGCGGGCAAAGACATCGGAAACCGTCTTCTTCGTCTTCTTTGCAACCGGGATGGGTGATGCCTCAAACAGGAATTTTCCGCTGGCTAAATCGAACTCCGTGCCGCTATAGGGTGCATAGGCCTGGATACCGTGCTCCACTTTCAAACATTCTGCAAAGGAAATCGTAACCGAATCCTCACCATGTACCACAAATACCTTTCTTGGCTTTTCTTCAAAAGCGGTAATCCAGTCAATCAGTCCTTTTTTATCCGCATGACCACTGAGCCCGGCAAGCTGTTTGATCTGTGCACGTATTTCGATCGGTTCACCAAACAACCGTACTTCTTTCGTTTCTCCCTCTACCAGAATTCTTCCTAATGTTCCATTGGCCTGATAGCCCACAAAGAGAATGGTACACTCCGGTCTCCACAGATTGTGCTTCAAATGATGACGGATACGCCCAGCTTCACACATACCTGATGCGGAAATAATTACCTTAGGCGTATTTTCAAAGTTAATTGCCTTGGATTCATCACTGGTAATTGCCAGGCGCAGTCCCGGAAACTTAATGGGGTTGATGCCCTGCTCAATTAACGCCTTCGCATCCTCGTCAAAGCACTCACTCATATTGCGCTGGAAGATTCCCGTTGCCTCCACCGCCAGGGGGGAGTCCACATAGACTGGGAAGTTGTCGTGTCCCTTGATGCGGTTCTCCGCCTTGATCTGCCGCAGGAAGTAGAGAATTTCCTGGGTACGTCCCACTGCAAAGGAAGGGATAACCACGTTGCCTCCCCGGTCAAAGGTTTCCTGCAAAATCTCCGTCAGCTCCGATGCATAGTCCAGTCGTTGTTCCGGATGCAGCCGGTCACCGTAGGTAGACTCCATCACCACATAGTCTGCGGCTGCCGTGGTTGCCGGGTCTTTGATTAAGGGCTGGTGCAGATTCCCGATGTCTCCGGAAAAGACTATCTTCCGGGTCACCTCCGTACTGTCTTTGTCCTTCTCCGTCAGCCATACCTCAATGCTGGCGGAACCCAGGAGATGTCCGATGTCGGTAAAGCGGATTTTTACCTCATCGCACACCTCAATCTCTGCCCCATACCTGCAGGGTACTAACTGACGGATGGCACCGTCCGCATCCTCCATGGTATAAATGGGCTCCGTATAGGCTACTTCCGAGCTTCTCTTGGCCTTTCTGGCTTTCCACTCTGCCTCCTGCTGCTGGATGTGCGCACAGTCACGAAGCATAATGCTGCACAGATCAGCGGTTGCCTCCGTGGTAAAAATTTGTCCCCGGAATCCTCTTGCATACAGACGTGGCAGCATACCGGAATGATCCACATGGGCATGGGTCAGAAAAACATAATCAAGCTGTGCCTCCGCTACCGGCAGTTCTACGTTTTCATACACATCTACCCCCTGCTCCATACCGTAATCCACCAGCATGTGCTTTCCGGCTGCCTCCAGATAATGGCAGCTGCCTGTCACCTCGTGATCCGCCCCAATAAACATTAATTTCATAGTATCGTCCCCTTTCTCTTTTCTTCTCTATTTTATGATACTACACAACATTCCCTATAACCAGAATCTCCATAACAAATACAGAAACAGTAAATGTACCGGATAGAACAGATAAAAGAAATATTTCATTCCCCGTCCCCGCTGGCCATTATAGAACAAAAGCAGGAAAAACCCTATGACACTCCATGGCTCCCAGATAAAGGTGAGTGCGCCTGCTGCTATCGCCGCCACTCTCCGGTTCCGTAACCAATAGAATACGGCAATCAACACCAGTCCCACCACCATGTAATCCAACCTGCACAGCCAGGAAAGAAGCGAAAGTCCCGCCAGTACCGGTACGTGCCAGGGCAATGGAAGATGTACAAACAGTTCCAGCATCAGCACGCCCAATGCCAGGATAAAAAATACGTTCTGATACTGCCAGTGTATCGCACCGTAAATGGCTAAATCAAAGGGCAGCTCTGAAAGAAAGGCAAACACCAGCAGCTTCAGCAGATACTTGCGCCAATCTCTGGTATGAAGAAAGCCTTCTACAATAAAATAGGCAAATATGGGAAATGCCAGTCTTCCCATACAGCGTAAAAGCTGATAAGGCAAATTCAATGCATCGGGATTTTCCGGTGTAATCCACCCGAACCTTGCTCCCCGCAATAAGATGGTAAGTGCAAAATGATCACAAACCATGGCCACAATGGCAATCAGTTTTAATGTGGTGGCATCCAGCTTCCGCACCGGAGCCAGAAACTGCTCGATCCTGTATTCCCATAACGTTGGTGATCCATTTCCCATAATAATCGTACCCTTTACTCTTATTTCAGTTCATTGGCCAATGTATAGAACTGATAGTAAACGCCCTTCCGTGCCAGCAGTTCTTCGTGGTTTCCTTCTTCCACGATGCCATTCTCCGTCAGTACCAGGATTCTGTCGGAATTGCGGATGCTGGACAGACGGTGAGCAATGGTCAGTGTGGTGCGTCCCTCTGATAGCTGGGAAAGGGATTTTGCCACCGCATATTCACTTTCATTATCCAAAGCAGAAGTTGCCTCATCCAGAATGATAATGGGAGGATTTTTCAAAAAGACACGGGCGATACTGATCCGTTGCTTTTGTCCCCCAGAAAGCTTCACGCCTCGTTCTCCCACATAGGTATCATAGCCATCTTTTAACTCCATGATAAACTCATGGGCACCGGCCTTCTTCGCTGCCGCAATAACTTCCTCTCTGGTCACAGCTTCTTTTCCGCATGCACTGCCGTAGGCAATATTGTCATAAACCGTTCCGGAAAACAAATAAACATCCTGCTGGACAATTCCGATATTGCTCCGCAGACTTTTCAGGGTATATTTACGTATGTCCCTGCCATCAATTTCGATTTTTCCGCCGGTCGTCTCATAAAACCGGGGAATCATATTGCAAAGAGTGGTTTTTCCACCACCACTGGGTCCCACGATGGCAACCTTTTCTCCGGGATGGATTTCCAAATTCAGATTCTGAAATACCTGGTTGTGGTCATCGGGGTATTCAAAGCTGACATTTTCAAACTTGATATCCCCTTTGGTATTCTGTAAAGGAACAGCATCCGGCTCATCAAAAATTTCGATGTCTGCATCCATAATCTGGACAAACCGCTCAATGCCGGTCACGCCCCGCTGGAACTGCTCCGCAAATTCAATAATGCGGCGGATGGTGGTAATCAGGGTCGCTACATATAAGGTGTACGCTACCAAGTCACCTGCCTCCAGCTGTCCATAATACAGAAACAGAGAGCCTGCCAGAATCACTGCAAGATACATAGCACCTTCAAAAATTTTCGTGGTGGCATTAAACTGCGCCATAATATGATAGGTGAGTTTCTTGATTCCCAGAAATTTCTGGTTATCCTTCTCAAACTTCTCCATCTCCCACTCTTCGTTGGTAAACGCCTTTACCACCTTATGTCCTAACAGGGAATCCTCAATGCGGGCATTCAAATCACCAATCTGTTCTCTCTGCTTGCGGAAGGCGCCCCGCATTTTAAAGTTAATCTTCATGCAGACCACTGCCATCACCGGCACAATCAGAAAAAGAATCAGTGTCAGCCATACATGGATACGCACCAGAATCACAAAGGATACCACAATTTTCACCGCCGCAATAAAAAATTCCTCCGGACAGTGATGGGAAAACTCCGTGACCTCAAACAGATCGTTAGTGATGCGTCCCATAATCTGACCTATTTTTGTATTATTGTAGTAAGTATCGGACAGTTTCATCAGATGGGCATAGGCATCCCGGCGCATATCCGTCTCTATCCGGGCACCCATGATGTGTCCGGTTCCCGCCATATAATAACTGCCCAGACAGTCGATAATACGCAGCAGCAGATACAGCATGCTCATCCGCACAATGACTTCCAGTGTAAAGCTGCCGGGATCTACCAGGGCAACATTGGTAATGTAACGGAGAATCATGGGAAGCACCAGTTCACAGACAGTCGTCATACCGGCACAGAACAAGTCAAATACCAACGTTCTCCAATAGGGTTTAAAATAAGGAAGAAAACGTGAAAATAACTCGGTTAGCGTATAATCTTTTTTCATAAATATTGTCCTCATTTCAGTCTACCTTGTATATAAGTAAATTTTATATGTTCTGCATGTTTTTTTCAATTATTTTTCAATCTTTTGAAAAAAAATAATTGACATTCCACCCGACCATTGTTATACTATACCTTGTCGTTGAGAAACAGACATACATGCGCGAGTGGCTCAGTTGGTGGAGCACGACCTTGCCAAGGTCGGGGTCGCGGGTTCGAGTCCCGTCTCGCGCTCTCAAAGAAAGCAAAAAGACATCCGTTTTTCGGATGTCTTTTTTGTTTTTCGGGTGCCGGCGGAACCCGAAGGTTCGAGGTCTACACTCCGCTCCAGTCGTCGCAAAGCAAACGTCCCCCGGACATTCTGCGACATCTCGCGCTCTTTTTTGTCTTTCAAATGGTAGACAGTTGTAGACAGCTTGTAAATTCTGAGAAAGAACCTATAAGTTGCTTTATATTATTGCTCTTATAGGTTGCATATGGACAGTCCCTACCTATAAAACCCATTTTTTCATCGCTTTTATAGGTAGATTCTGAGCACTGTCTACCTATAAAAGTTGCTTTTTGACAATTTTATAGGTTGAACGAGCGATATATTTACCCATAAGTATCCCTCTAGCGCTGCTTTTATAGGTTACATAGGAAATTTTCCTACCTATAAACATCCTTCAAAGATTACGCTTATAGGTCAATACCGCAAAACAGGAAAACGGCTGGGAAAATCCCAACCATTTTCATCCAACCACGTTTTTATTATATGCAAATGTCGCGAAAAATACAGTGGTAAAAACAATCCCCAGCCGGAAATCCGGCCGGGGGGGGGTTA
>USSP01000047.1 GCA_900557385.1 uncultured Lachnospiraceae bacterium | reverse complement strand
CAGCAGCTTTCCTGACAGATAGTTGACACTCATGTCATTATCTGTGAGAAGCCCACTGTTTTCTTCACTCTTTGCTCCATTGGAAGCAAAGCTTGCTGCTGTCTTGTCCAGATCGAAGTTTGCCCACATGACATAAGGCACCATATATTGCAGATTTTCTTCCTCTTCTGACAGAACGGAAACCCTGCGTCCGCTTAAGGCCAACACCGGATTTGCCACGGTACTGTTCGGTTGATGATCCCCGAACAGAAGAACAATCACCGGGCGTTCCCGTTCCTGCAGCTGCTGTGTCAGTTGTTCAAAGGCTGCATCTGTCTTTTTCACCAGGGACAGGTATTTGCTGAGAATGGCAGAATCAGAGCCTTCCACCGTCACATCCGGGATAAAATTATCGTAATCCTTACTGTAGGAGCCATGGTTTTGCATGGTCACATTGAAAATAAACTGCGGCTGGGTGTCATCATCCAGAATATCTGTAACTTTGTTAAAGCAGGTGGCATCACTGGTGTATTTGCGGATATATCGGATATTGTTGAAATCCGGCAGGAAATAGCTGGCATCAAAGCCCATCAGGTCGCCGTATACCTTTTCCCGATTCCACCCACTGGCATAATAAGGATGCATGGCTGTGGTGGTATAACCGAGTTTTTCCAAATGTGACACAAGGGTAGGTAATTCATTTCGCATATACTGCTGATAGGGCACACTTCCCGCCGGAAGAAATGCCATGGAATTTCCTGTGAGAAACTCATACTCTGTATTGGCGGTATTGCCTCCCAGTACGGAAACATTCAGATATCCGGTTACCACATTGGCGGCATCCGTCTGCTGCAGGCTATGGATGTAGGGCATATAATCCTCATTGCAGTGCAGCTCTCCCAATATTCCCATATCCGAAAAAGCTTCATCCATAATCACCACAATATCCGGATATTCCTGGGAAGCCGTTGTATCTGACACCTGTGTCGTTTCTGTATCGGCATACGCTTCCAGAATTGCCTGTTCTTCCGCTGCACTGTATCCTGCCGGCTTTTCCACCAGGAGATATTGCAGATCAATGAGGAAGGTCACGGCAAACCCGTCTTTTTCCATCATGGCAATGGGAGTAAAAAGCTTGTCATAAAGTCCCTGTCTGTAATGATTTTTTTCCGGCTGAATCCAAGCGGTAAAGCCTGCCAATATCGCTGCTGCCAGAAATATCGTCCCCGCCTGCACTCCGATTCGGCTTGCTCTGGTTTTACACAGTTCTTTCCAGGGAAGACATAGATGAGCGGTAGCCGCTCTGCCCAAAATCAGTAAAATGAGAAAGCCTATGGTCACCCATACCATACGGGCAGAGGGCACAAAGCTGTAATTATCTGCCACACTTGCTGCTGTTTTTATGGAAAAGATATCCCAGGGTACAATGGGATTTTCCCGGAAACGCATGACATAGCAGTTTCCCAGGCCCACGACCATACTAAGAACCGTTGTCACCGTGAGTGCTGTCCATACTCTGGTAGTGACAAAGAGCCAAAACAGCAGGAACCCTTCAAAAAAGAGAATGTTCCACAGCTGTGGTTTCCACCCCATGGTAGTAAAGGGATTGTGGGTGTAAGCCTCCAGCAGATAAAAATCCGCCATGGGAAGCAGTAATGTGAAAAGTATCTGCCCCCATCGTTTCCAGTTCACTTTTATCTTTTTTCTATCATGTTGTTTTTCTGTCCGAACCAATCTTGATCCCATGGTAATTGCCTTTCACATTAATTTTCTGCCTGTGCCGTTCTGCTTTTTTTCACCATCCGGTGGTATAGGATTAGGAAGCAGATAATATGTACACTCGCCGTAATGGCCCAGGAAATCGGATAAGAGATATAAAGCGTATGAAGATCATGGTGTCCCCGGAATATGGTAAAAATCCAGAGAATCCGGAAGCCGCAGGCTCCCAGCAGTGATACCACCATAGGCAGGAAGGAATAGCCGATTCCCCGCAGGCAGCCCACACAGACATCCATAATACCACACAAAAAGTAAGTGGTTGCAATCACTTCCATACGGTAGATGCCATACTGAATCACTTCTGCCTCATCGGAATAAATCCCCAGAAGCTGATGTCCAAAGAAGAAGGAAAGATTTCCTAACAGCAGACCGGTCACGGTAACGCAGGCAAGGCATTGCCATGCAATCCTCTTGATCCGTTTAAATTCCATGGCTCCCATATTCTGGCTGACGAAGGTAATGGCTGCCTGATAAAAGGCGTTCATTGCCACATAGGTGAAGCCTTCGATATTGGCAGCTGCGGAATTGCCTGCCATGGCAATGGCTCCGAAGGAATTTACCGAGGATTGAATCAGTACGTTGGACAGGGAAAAAATCGAGCCCTGTAACCCCGCAGGCAGACCAAGCTGTAAGATTTTCCATAATTTATGGGAATGGATTTTTAACCGGCGTAAATCCAGGTGGCAGCCACCTTCCGTATGCATCAGGCACCGGATTACCAGAACCGCGGATAACGTCTGGGAAATAATAGTCGCCAGTGCCACACCCGCCACACTTAATTGGAAGACAATGACAAAAATCAGATTCAAGATAATATTTAACACCCCTGCAACTGCCAGATAATACAGCGGTCGCTTGGTATCTCCGATTGCACGGAGAATGGCGCTGCCATAGTTATATAATAAAATCACCGGCATTCCGGCAAAGTAAATACGGACATAGAGTGCCGCCAGCGGCAGGACATTTTCCGGTGTTCCCATCAGTTCCAGCAGCGGCGCAGCAAAGATAATGCCGATCACTGCCAGCAAAACACCTCCGATGATACTCAGCATCACAGAAGTGTGTACCGTGTCACTGACCTCATCCGGTTTTCCTGCTCCGTAATAGCGTGCCACAAGGACATTCGCCCCCACAGAAAAGCCGATGAACATATTGGTAAGAAGGTTAATCAGCGCACCGGTGGAGCCTACCGCTGCCAGTGCATCGCTTCCTGCATATCGTCCCACCACAATAATATCTGCTGCATTAAACAACAGCTGTAAAATACTGGATGCCATGAGGGGCAGGGTAAATAAAAGAATCTTGCCCAACAGCGGGCCATGGATCATATCAATCTCATACTTTTTTGTCTGGTTTTTATTCATATTCTGTCTAGTCCTTTAGTCTCTCTAAAACCTTTTCTTTGTTGCGTAATTATGATACTATAAGTAATGATTCGTTAACATGCTTCCATGTTCAACATTATTTTTATCAGGTATCGCCTGTTATGGCGAAAGAAGGGTAGGTTATTCCGATGGATACAATCAATGAACTCCGTAAGCTGATGGATGGTTCCCAGAAAAAAGAAAACAATCCGGCACAGGAAAAGGAGGAGCGCTTCATTCATGCCGCTGCTGCCTGTCTGAATCCCAGTGCTTTCCAAAGCACGCTTATGAACTATGATCCTGCCAAAATGCTTCAGTTTCTGAGGCTTCCCTGCGCAGAAATCAAAGAAAAGCTGGGAGGTGAATGGGCTGAAATGTCCGATGCCGATCTGGAAAACTTCCTTTATTCAATCGAAAAGAAAGTCAGAAAATCATCTTCTCTCATGGATTGGAAATAGTAATTCCCCGAAGTGGCAGAGACTCGCGTGCGGCAGCCTCTGCCACATCTGCGTATTCCAGCTTACTCTTGGTAATTCCGTAACCGGTTCCGATTTTCTTCCGGAATGTTCCGTTTTCTGTCTCTATCTTTTCAAAATGGATGTCCATCCGATAACGATCCATATCTGCCCTGCGTACCCCGAAGGTCGAAGTGTACTGCAAAATGGCGTGGGCGATTCTGTCTGCCTCTTCCGGTTTACATAAACAGTTCAATTCGTAGGCAGGACGGCTCTTTTTCATATACATGGGAATCGCAAACACATCCAGTGCTCCGGCTTCCAGCAAACGTTCCATACAGTAGCCTAATTCTTCCCCGGTCATATCGTCCAGATTGGCGGTGAGCTGAGCCACCTTATCATTGGGAGCGGTCTCACTATACGCCGCACTTTCTCCCAGAAAGGCACGAACACAGTTCAGACGGGGAAATTCCTTGGTTCCCATGCCATAGCCGATCTTAGAAACCATCATCTGCGGCATCTGTCCGAACCGGGTGGCGAAGTGCTTAAGCAGTGCTGCGCCGGTAGGTGTGCAGAGTTCTCCCCGGATATCACTCATATAGGAAGGAATTCCGGTCAGCAGCGTAGCTGTGGCAGGAGCCGGTACCGGTAATACGCCATGGGCTGTATGTACATGACCGCTTCCCACATTCACGGGGGAAACGATGATTTCATCGGGATGAAGCATTTCAAGCAGGAGGCAGGCTCCGGTAATATCTGCCACCGCATCCATAGAACCGACTTCATGGAAATGAATTTCCTCCACCGGTTTTCCATGGGCTTTGGATTCTGCTGCCGCCAATTCCCGGTATACAGCTTTCACATCCGCTTTGACCTGTTCCGACACCGGAAAGGAATCTACCAGATGATGGATGTCTGCCATCGAATGATGTTCATGGTGATGCTCTCCGTGGGCATGGTCGTGATCTTCATGGGCGTGAGTATGCTCTTCATGAGTGTGGTTCTCATGGGTATGAATGTGTTCTACATTGGCATGGTCCCCATGGGTATGGGCAATAACCCGATGGTCATGACCTTCCTCTCGCTCACCTTCCGCCGTTTGCACCAGCACATGCATATGATTACCACAAATAGAAGAATTGGTCACCTTTTCCATTGTTACCCGGATATGATCGGATAACCGATTCATCGTTTCCAGATATCCTTCCTGTTGCTTCTCCGTACAAATATCAAAAAATGCAGCATTGAGCATATCTCCCGCTGCTCCCATATTACATTCCAAATATAATTGCTTCATGCTCAGTCTCTCCTTATATCGGCATTATTATAGCGTTTTTTACCGGGATTTTCTACTGTTCTGAATGCTATCCTCTGTCTGCCAGTAAGGATTTTTTAATATCCATGTCAACAATATAGCGTTCCTTAATGGATCGCAGTTGTTCCATATGCGGCTGCTTCAGATGCGCCTTCTGCTGTTCTTCTGTTTCCCACTGCTCTACCAGAAGAATCTCGTCCTCATTCTGAACAGAATAGTAATAGTCATAGCTGATGCATCCGTCTTCTTTTAAAATTGTTTCAAGCAATCCGCCGGAAATGATTTCATCAACAAATTTTTCTCTCATTCCAGGTTTTGCAGTATAGGTAACTCTCAGTAATAATTGTTTCATATATAATACATTCTCCTACCACATATTCTAAAGTTTACTGCATTCTCTACAGAATTGTCCACTCTGTACTTACACTAATTTTACATATGAATTTGGCATATGATTGTCCACTTTTTGCAAGAGAGGCTCATAAACAAGGGGCAGGCAACTGGAGCAATATCCTGCATACCAGCGCATCAAGTGTTTTATTTCTGGGTGAACCTATAAGTTCCATGTAACTGCAGTCCTTATAGGTCTATTTTCGTCACCTACGCCAAAGGGACACCTATAAAAGCAGATTACGCCTCCTTCTTATAGGTCGTTTAGAGACCTTATTGACATTTTTTATAGAAAATATGACCTATAAGCGCTAATTTTAATGCCGCTTATAGGTCATACCAAGTCAAAACTACTCAAAAACTACCTATAAGATATTATTTTACATTTGGTTTATAGGTTTTAATTGAAATTATGTAAACCTTCGTGTGTTTATGTTGTTTATATACCCATAATACGGAGTCGAAGCATAGTCACAGTCACAATAAACAGCAATAAATGGCGGTATCAGTTGTCGACACGGCTAGGACGGTGTGCTAGAATGTTTTAGGATGGAAGTTTTCTATACATATCCCCTTTAAGGAGAGAACAATAATGCTAAAAAACATATTCAAAAAACTAAATAATGCTTATGTACAAGTTGCCCTTGGAATACTCATTTTGCTATTAATAGCCTTGATTCCATTAATTGTGATTGGTCAGTTTGCTCATCCTTGTGCTGACGACTACACATATGGTTATTATACGCACGCATTTTGGATTGGAACGCATTCCATATTTCAAACACTGCAATGGGCATTTAATCAGGTAAAATCAACCTATGCTACTTGGCAAGGAACATTTTCTTCTGTATTTTTAATGTCTCTTTCTCCTGCAATCTGGGGCGAAGGATTCTACTTTCTGACGCCTATTATTATGCTTACCATGATAATACTCCCTCATTTTTATCTCCTAAAAAAACTTATCGTCGACTTTTTGAATGGTTCCAAGAGTATCTGGATTATTTCAAGTTGTGTTATTTGTTTCTTATTAATCGAAACTATGTTTTCTCCTGTAGCCGGTATTTTCTGGTTTAATGGTTCCGTTCATTATGTATTTATGCATGGCTGTATGATTTTACTTTTTGGCGCAATTTTAGGAATGATTATTACCCCCCCCCCCGAAAAAATATAGTCATTTTTTCCCATATATCTTAGCTTGTATCATGTCCCTACTTTGTGGTGGTTCTAATTATGCCACTGCACTCCTTGGAATTTTAGGCGTTTTATTTCTTACCATACCGCTTGTCAAAATTAGGAAAAAAATATATTATATACTACCATTGGCTATATATGGTTTTGCATTTTATATAAATTTATCTGCTCCCGGAAATAAACTCCGACAGGCTAATTTTCAAAAAAGTAGTCCTGTAGGTGCAATACTTTCCTCTTTTTCGGAGTTGTTTTCATACACCAAAATGTGGATTACAGTACAGATTGTATTATTTATACTTATGATGATCCCATTCTTCTGGAAATTAGTGATTAATACTAAGCTATCCTTTAGAATGCCTCTCGTTTTTACATTCATATCTGTTTCCTCGGTAGCTTGCATGCTCACTCCTGGATTATATGCTCTTGGAGCATCTAACCCTGCCAGAACAATAAACATTGTTAAAATGTGGTTCATCCTTGTACTATTCCTTAACGAAATATACTGGTTGGGCTATATAAAAGAAATATTTTATAATAAAATTCCAACTAAGGGATTTGATATTCGTATTTGGACAATTGGTATTTTGTTGTTGGTCTGTATTTCTTTCAATGTAAATATCAACCGAAGATTTTTCGATTACTCATCCTATATGGTTTATATTTCCTTGCGTACAGGAGAGGCTCAACAGTATCATAATGAATATCTGCACAGAGTAGAACAACTGACCAGTGATGAAAAAATAGTTGAATTAGATCCATTTATTGCCAAACCCTATTTACTTTATTTCAGTGATATTACATCAGATATCTATGATTGGCGTAATGTTGCCGTAGCACGGTGGTATTACAAGGATCAAGTACGTTTAAAAGAATAATTTCAGAAAGGAATCATCTCATGCCTGACTATGCATTTTTTAAGGAATCCCTGGTAACCATTTATTCAGAACCAAACACTTTTTTTACAGATGCACCAGAGAAAAGTGCCATCTCCGACGAAACCTGTTATGGACAAATCTGCCGTATCCTGTCCGAGGAGGGCGATTACGCAAAGGTTGTAATGGATATCGGTTACGTAGGATATGCCCCCAAAGGTCAGCTTCTGCAGATAAGGGAAACGGATGCTGTGGAGGCACTGAAAGCCCAGCGTTTCACCGTTACCGCTGCCTGCGCCGATGTCATGAATATTCCTTCTGTAACCGGGATCCGTCTGCTGACCCTCCATGCAGGAGCAATCTTAGAGATGCTTCCCTGGGAACCGGAAAGAGAACCGGCTAATGGATGGAGTCACGTAGCATTGCTGGATGGCCGCACCGGATATATTCCCACGAAATTTCTGGAAGCAATCCGTTATGATGAAACAACGGTATTTCGTTTCGACGGAACGGGAAATTTCGATGAAGCAGCAGCCGGTGAATGGAATGCCGGAGAGACTCCGATAGAAAAGCTCCGCTTCGCATGTCTGAAAAACTATTGGGATAGCGACGAAATGAAATTCCGCATGGGACTCTGTGACATAGCAAAAAGATATTTGGGTACACAATATCGCTGGGGTGGTCGCAGCGGTGCCGGTATTGATTGCAGCGGTCTGGTTTCCACTGCTTACCGTCGTTGTGGTATCCATATCTACCGTGATGCCAAGATCGTAGAAGGCTGGCCAATGCACCAGATTTCCCTGGAGAATGCAAAACCCGGCGATGCCCTTTACTTCCCCGGTCACATTGCTCTTTATCTGGGGGATGGTTCCTATATTCATTCTACCGCCCGTGCCGGCTCCAATGGTGTGGTCATCAACAGTCTGAATCCGGAAGCCCCGGATTATCGTGAGGATCTGGTAAAAAGCCTGTACGCAGTAGGTACTATTTTCTAAAGCAAACGCAGATACAGATCATTTTCTGCAGATATTCCATAATTTGTCCTAAACATAAACGAGGGAAAAACGTACTTCAAGTATGAGGGCGTTCCGTTGTGCTATACTAAAAACAGGAAGAAAAACAGAAAGGACGCGATGAAGCTTGAAAGACTGGATTTCCCTGTTTTGGACTTATGAATCAGAAATTCCCACAGGAATGGGCTTTCCCATTTTTGAGAAGGCACATTGGTTATGGCTGGCGGGCTTATTGCTTGTTTCCCTGATTTTGCTAAAGCTTGCCGCTGGGCGCAGTGCGGTTTTCGGTGAGAAACTGGCTCATATCCTGGGCTGGAGCTTGCTTGCCATGGAACTGTACCGGGATGTGGTGCTGATATTAATCGGGCATTATGGGATTTACGAATTACCCTTACATTTATGTTCTATGGCAGGCTTTCTCTGCACCCTCCATATGCTGTTTCACAAAGAATGGATGGGACAGGTACTGTATACTCTGTGCCTGCCGGGTGCTATGGCCGCTCTGCTCTTTCCTGACTGGGTCACTTACCCGCCTATCCATTTCATGACCATCCACGGCTTTGTATTTCATGGAACCGTAGTGCTGTATATCTGTCTGGCCTTGCTGCGTCGGGATATCATTCCCAGTCTGCGGGCATTGTGGAAGCCGATGATTTTTCTCTGCGTGATTGTGCCCCCTATTTATGTTTTCAACAAGATCGTACGTGCAAACTATCTGTTTATCAATGTTCCATCCCCGGGCTCCCCGCTTGTACTCCTGGAGAAATGGTTCGGTAATCCCGGCTATCTGGTAGCCTATGGAGCTATTATTCTTTTGGTGATGCTTGGAATGGATGTGGGGTATATGATGTGCAATCATCCGCTTTTTAACAGCCACTAAAGGCAAGTTTCTTTGCTGCAAGCTGCCGGTATGAGTCATACATACATAGACCGAGCGTTGGGCATATAGCAAATTTATTTTCACTTTTGCCCATACACGGTATGATTTTTCAAGGACAGAAGTCTGTTTTCCTTTGTTATGTAAACCTCAAGGGCAACTAGCGTCGTTGTTAAAAAATTTTGCCCAGCATCGATGCACTTTCACGGGCAAAAATAAAGCGGGACGAAGTATTTTGCCCCTGAGCCTTCCAAATCCTATTTCAAAGTACTTAAAATTCAGAAATTTTCCAACCTGCTTGGGCAAAATTGAATGTAATTGAGTTATATGCCCACAGAGGCATGAGGCTTGCAGTCGAGCAGGACATAGGGTGTAATCACCCGTTGGAAAAAGTAGGGCGCGGGTGCAATCACCCGGTGGAAAAAGTAGGGCGCGGGTGCAATCACCCGCTTTTTAACAGCCACTAAAAAAACCAGGTTCC
>USSP01000046.1 GCA_900557385.1 uncultured Lachnospiraceae bacterium | reverse complement strand
ATAAAAATAAAAAAAAAGTTTCTGCAGACACTATAATACAAAAATCTACTATGTTGCATCCTTTTCTTTTTAGATGTCTGCTATACACATAAATAGCATTTTTATAATTTAACCAACTTTTTCTTCTCGCATAATTTTCTTCGTTTGCTCGACACAAATATAATGATTCATCAATATTTAACGCATAGTTTCCATTTACGAGCATTCTCGAAAACAAATCAAAATCTTCTTTTCTCCGTAGTGGAATATACCCACCTGTTTCTACTACTTTTGACCTTTTATAAATTACTGTTGCATGATTAAACGGCTGTCTTAATCTCATAAATTTTAATATCGATTTATAGTCGGAAGGTACAACTCGTGATGTTTTGACATTCCCAGGTGTTTTATAGAATTCATCAATATTACACCCACAAATCACCAGTTCCGGATTTTCTTCAAACTTCTTTAATTCCTTCTCACACCGTTCTGGTAAAGAAATGTCATCCGCATCCATTCTTGCAACTAACTCATTTCTGCATTCCTGTAGTCCATGATTTAAAGCATTGGCTAAACCACCATTTTCCTTCAATCTGACTATGGTAAACAAAGATGGATATTTTGTTTCATAATGTTTTAGAATATTCTGTATTTCATCTCCAACCGTTCCATCTTGTACAATCACAAATTGTTCTGGTTTTATAGTTTGTTTAAGCATACTTTCAATTGCCGTTATAAGATAATCGGATTTATCTTTCGCATAAACTGACATTAATACACTGTAGTTCATTTATTAATAACTCCTACTTTATCGAATTAAACACTTTCCTCTCCCCCAAACCCTTCCGTACTCTCCGGTATGAACATAATCTTCACGGTGAGAAACACCAGCTTTAAGTCCATCCACAGGGACATGTTTTCGATGTACAGCAGGTCGAGTTTTAATTTGTCCTCCGCTGAGGTGTTATATTTGCCGTAGACCTGGGCGTAACCGGTGAGACCGCCCCGCACCTGGAGTCTGGCGGTGAATTCCGGCAGTTCCGCGGTGTACTTCTCCACATGCTCCACCCGCTCCGGGCGGGGACCCACGATGGACATATCTCCTTTCAGGATATTGAGGAGCTGTGGCAGCTCGTCCAGTCGGGTTTTACGGATGAACCGTCCTACTTTTGTGATCCTTGGATCACCGGTCTTACAGGGAATCACGGCACCGTTTTTTTCCGCATCCACAATCATGCTGCGGAATTTATAGATGGAGAATACTTTTCCGTGCAGGGTTACCCGATCCTGGCGGAAGATAACCGGTCCGCCATCTTCCAGCTTGATGGCAAGTGCCACCAGTGCCATGATGGGGGAGCATATCAGTAACAGCACACCGCTGATGGCGATATCCCAAAGTCGTTTACTGGGATAAGCCTCTCTTCTTCCCTTTTTACTGATGCTGTAACGCATCAAGGGGGTATCAATGAGATGTTTTCCCTCACAGCCCAACAGGAAAATGTCGTCAATACGAGGTGTCATATAGATTTCTTTTTCCAGTTCCACACAGGTGGTGAGAATTCCGCTTCGCAAATGCGCCGGCACATCATAAAGCAGCACCGTATCAAAGGCATCCTTCCGTTCCTGCAAGATTTCGCAGATATTCTCCTCACAGATCCGGATCTCCCGGATGTCAAACATATGTCCCAGCTTTTTGGTCAGCTTATCGCAGAAGAAACGGTTGTTCTCCGGCTCCCTGTGACCGCTTAGCAGTAAGGTACGTTTCGCCGGAATATGCTCGATGAAATACCGCTTTGCTCCCAGCATCCACAGGGAAGAACTGAGGATCTGCAATCCGGCAATAAAGAGTCCCGGAACCAGGTTTACATAACCACCATGCATGAGACAGCACTCTGCATAGATGATCAGATCTGCGATTCCAAAGGAAAGAATCTGGGAGAAAATCAGTTCTCCAATCTGACAGGTACCGATCTTAAAGGCCTGGTAAAGTCTGCTGAAGCACAGGTACAGAAATACATAAATACCGCAGGTCACCGCCGTTCCGGTGAGCCAGTGCGCAGAAAACGCCTGGTCATTGTAATAGAGCACCCACACATAGGAAAACAGTATGCAATTTGTAAAGCCCGCAAGGAATTTGATAAATTCCAGCATCAAATCCTGCTTTCCTTTCATGGAAATTTAATCCTCCGTCTGTTTCTCGGTAGTTTTGGTCTTTCTTTTCCGCTCCGCTTTGATTTCCTCTTTCAGTCCGTCATAGCCCCACAGCAGGACTACCAGCAGCACCAGCACTCCCACACAGATCACCATGGTCTTTGCCACACTGACCAGTCCGCCGGTAGAAGTATACTGTGCCGGTACGGAAATCTGATAAGCATCGGCATAACGGCTGGTGTTGTAATATTCTTCCGTGGTATTCTGTACCAGTTTAGCCCAGGAATTAATGGTGTCGATGAGATTGGCAAGCAGGGTATCTGCATGGGCAAGTTCTTCCTCACTTCCACCGTTTACAATATCCGTCAGTGCATTCAGGCGGGTATAATTTTCATTCAAACTGGTATTGATGGAGGCGATCTGCTCCGTCAGTGTAAGCTTCTGTTTCACCAGTTCATCATAGTAGGCATTCTTCTGTTCTGTGGTGGTCACGGAATCCTGGTTGGTCATGACGATCACCGGATCCTTTTCATAATCGGCGATGGATTTCTCCACGTTGGACAGCTGTGCCTGTACCTCCTGAAGCTTCAGGTTATACTGCTCGATCTGGTACTGGTAGTAGTCCACCCGGACTGCCGCATCCTTGGTAAGATTCCGGGACTGTACATAGGATATGAAGTTTCCCAGATCCAGGGTGTTGATGGTATCAATGGAGCTGGACAGATCCCCGAAGGAAAGCCCGGTACTGTTGGCACGGAAGGCTCCTGCCTCTTCTGCTCTGGCATCCACATAGTTTTTCATCAGATCGATCTGATTGGACAGCATGTCAGCCGCCTGGAGATAGTCATAGTCTTCATAATTCAGCACACCGGTGGAAACGGACAGCACATCCGTATTGGCATAGGTGTCCATGAAGTAATCCCGGTAGGCCGCTAATATGGCATTTAAAAGTTCGTTGGTCTTTTCCCCGTTTACGCTCTTCAGCTTGTTCAGGCGTACCACATACTGGGAAGGGAAATAGTCCAGGTCGGAAATATTCGTATAGTATTCGGTGGCATCCTCTGCCACGGTGTTAATGACAGCGATTTCCTGTTTCACAGAGTCCGGAATGACACCGGTGATCTTCAGGGCACTACGCACATCCTCCACATCCACTTTATCCATCTGAAGCGTTTCCAGTGCCGCGCTGACGATGGGTGTGGATTTGATTTTGGTCACATCCAGTGCTCCCCCGTTGGGATCCTGCCCCTGGTCGATTCCGTCATAAGAGAAGGAAATGACGGCACTGGCATAGGAGGTGCTTCCAAGCAGGGCTTTTACGCCGGTTACCAGCGCACCCAGGACAACCCCTGTGCAGATTGCCAGCATGAGCATATAGCCAAAGAGTTTTTTCTTTTTTCCCATGCGTCCTGCCACGTTTAACAGATCGACCGCATCCTCTTCCTCCTCCTGGTTGACCTGGAGGTAGATTCTCTGTAAGTCCTTATCATTTAGTTCTTCTTTTTCGATCATTTGTTTTCAACTTTCTTCCAAAGATTTCCCGGAGCATCTTGTGGAATATACGCTGCGCCGTGATAAACGCAAGAATTCCTGCCAGAATGACCAGAATTAAAATACGATCTATTGCAAAGAGTCCGCCTGTTGCGTTCTCTGTAGGATTCGATGTTGTAGCTTCCGTAGTGGTGGTCTGTGCCAGCAGGCTGTGACTGCCATCCAGACTATCTTCATTCACCTCACGCCGTACGGTTGTAGGTACCGTTTCCGTTTCCCCGGGTGTTTCCACAGTATCTGTGTTTTCTCCCGGATCCGCCGGTGTTTCTGCCGCAATCTGTTCTGCTGTACTTGCTTTGATATAGCCCTGGGAAGTCCCCTCAAAGCTTCCTTCGATCAGATACCAGTTTTCACCGTTGGTATCCTGTACCTCATCCAGTACCGGCACTTGTTGATGGACTTCAATCTTACCGATATTGACCGAATTAATGTCTGCCTCTGCCCGCACGTTGGCACTCACCAGTGTCTGGACATACACGGTATTTTCTGTCGTCTCTTCCTGTCGTTTCGTCTCTCCTGTTGTAAACTCTCCCTGTATGTATCCCTGCATTCCATTATGCAGGGTGATCCGGTACCAGGTGGAACCGTCCTCTGCAGTCAGGGTTTCTTCCAGATCAAAGGTATTTCCCAGGATTAAATGTCCTACATTGGCAGACGAAGTATCCGCTTTCTCATATACGGAGACGGATTGGGAAGTAAGTGTTGCCTGTTGCGTAAACAGCTTCATAGGATTTCCTTCTCCCTTATCGTTGTTTTTGTTTCACACAGTTTAAGGGAACCTGTCGCAAGGGCAGGCTCCCTCATGAATTTCTCTTAAACTGCAGGAACGAATACTAAGACACTGATGGTCTTAGGAGTTCCTTTGAATGCGCCGAGGATCTCACCTGTAACAGGATCAACCACACCCTCAACGAACTCAACGGTGCCATCGGCATTAACGCTCATCAGCATTACAAGGGAACCATTGGTTACACCTTTTGCCTTCATGCTTCCTGCGGAAGCAATGACATTACCGAAAGCATCCTTAGCAACAGCCTTGGTCTTTACCGTACCGCAGTTGTTGATGGCAGCTTTGCCGTTCAATGCATTGATGGTAGCCTGGAACATAGGAGTTGCAGGAGTGGTCATCAGCGCAGAAACAGCGGTGCCTGCGTCCTCACTGGTTGCTGTCAGGGCAACTACATTTTTCTCTGCGGTTGCGACATAAGCAGTCAGGTTGGTTGTCTGTACGGAACCGTCAGCAGCTACTACAGCTACAGATACGGTATCGGTATTAACCACCTGTCCCGGTGCAGCCTTGTCAACAGCGGGTGTAGTTGCTACTGTTGCTGTGATAGTAGCAGCGGCACTGCTGGAGCTGCCGGAATTACCGGAGTTACTGGAAGTTGTAGAACTTGCAGCAAAAGCGGTCATGCTCATGGACAGTGTCAGGGCAACGGTCAGTGCCATAGCCATAACTTTCTTCTTCATTGGTTTTTACCTCCTTATTTTATTTATCATCAAATCCTGGCGGATCTAACGACCGTCTTCATCGATCTTCACCTCATCATAAAAGGCATCGATCATAACCTGTCGGATACTATCCTCCCGCAGATAGTAATCATCATAGAAATCTTCCGTGCCATCCTTCCTCGTAAAAGGAACGGATACATCATCCCCCTGTAGCAGATAAAAGGAATCCCCGTCAAACTGATAGTCCAAAGCCTGTCTCACCAGATAGACTGCTTCATCCACCGTCACATCTGTATTCATATATTTGGTAATGGAATTATACAAATCGGTTACCAGTAAAGGATTCTGCTTCACACAGGTCTTCGCCGCCTGGATCAGGGCCGTGATATACTGCTTCTGTCTCTTCAGACGCAGTGTAGGGCTTCCCAGCTGGTAATAGTCCCTTTCCCGCACATACTGTAAAGCCAGCTTGCCGTCCAGATGAACGGTATTCCCCAGTACAAAGGCTTTGTTTTTCTCCGGCATATCCTCCAGAACCTCCACATCCACGCCACCTACCTTGTCATTGATAATGGAAACGGCATCGTAGCCGATGGCAAAGGCTCCGTGAATGGGTAAATCATACATCAGTTTGGAAGCAGCATCCTTCATGGCATGCAGTCCGTTTTCCCCACCGCCGGCATAGCCGTACTGGAGGCAGATCTGATTATGGATAGTTTCCATCTGTCTGGCATTCTGGTCATAAATGTCCACATCCACCATGGAATTACGGGGAATGCCCACAATGCGAATTGTTTTTTTGTCTGGATTTAAAGAAAGAATAAAAATGGCATCTGCCTGTCCGGCTTTCCAGTTATCCAGGTTCGTTTCCGTGGAAATAGAGCCGGCACGGTCGATTCCCAGGAAAAGCAGGTTGATAATATTTTCATCATATTCATAGGCTTTTCCATCCAGTGCCACCCAGTCATCCTGCCAGGTGACCGTGGCGAGTCCTGCCTTTTCCTTCGCAAGGAGTGCTTCTTCCTCATCAAAGCCCTCTGCCGTCGGTGCTTTCTTTTCCACGGCATTGGCAAGGCTTGCTTCTCCGCTCTTATACAGCACAACAAAAGCCAGACATAGCACCGCTGCAATACTGGCAATTAACGCTGTCAGAATACCTAATATTTTAAGCACACGGTTTCCGGCGTGCTTCTTTTTTCTTCTTTTCTTCTTTTTGGAATTGGTAGCTTCTCTTGGTTTCATGGTCACAGTTTCCAACATTTTTCCCTCATTCTCGACATAAATATAACCTGTTTTGGGTTATAAGTCAAGTTTTATTACAAAAGTGTAATATTTGTTTGAAAATTGTAGGTTTTCGTTATTTTACGGGAAATAAAACCGTTTTAATAACCCATTTTAGGCTATTCATGTTTTTATTTTCATGTTATAATGTGCCCATGAAAGCGAATTGTGTAAATATTGTTAGATTTTTTTTGTTACTCACCTTTGGGGTATTTTTTTTATCCGGATGTGGTAAGGAAAAGGAACCGGCAGATGTTAATGTGATGAAGGAGGTTGCCGATCTGCCGGATGCTACAATTTCCATTCCTTCCACGCTGGTAGGTGATGAGGCTGACCTGCTTTTGCCGGTTACGCCGAATGCAGATGCTTCCCGGGAAACCGACGAAACAGACTCTTCCCAGCCTCCCATGATTACCTATGAAATGCAGGGAAATACCCGTACTGAGGTGGTCAACGAAATTACAAAGGAGCTGGAAGAAAGTATTTCTTCCGTACTGGCAGACAAGTATTACTATCCTGACATCACCGACATTACCGTAAATGAGGATGCTACAGAGTTTACGATTTTTCTGAATACCGATAAACCGAATCTCTACGAATCCACCTTGATGCTTTCCTTCTATACCATCGGAAACAAGTATCAGATTTATATGGGGGTTCCTGCCGATGAGGCGGTGACCACGGTTGTTTACAAAAATGCAGAAACCGGAGCCGAGCTTGCCCGTACAGATTCTTCCTCCATGGAATAAGTAAAAATTGTTATACGTTTACATTAAAAGCCAACTGTTGCTTACAGTTGGCTTTTTTGTATGCTACAAATAGCGCAATTTCTTCCTATGACATCGTTTTAAGCATAATCCGTTTTGGGTTATACATATGTGGAGATTTTTATATTAGATATTATTAAATTAGCGCATAATACTGGGAAGGAGTTGATGTAGTGCCTATGTATTCTCGCATTAGAGATTTACGTGAAGACGCGGATCTGAACCAGTCACAAATGGCGGCTATCCTGGGCATGTCCCAAACCGGTTATTCCAAATATGAAACCGGAACCAATGATATTCCTACTGAAATTTTGATTAAATTAGCATCCTATCATAATACCAGTACGGATTATCTGTTGGGATTAACCAATGTGAAAAAGCCATATCCGCGCAGCATAAAGAATTAAAAAAATCCGGGTAATGTATTGGTGGCCATTACCTGGATTTTTACATTTACATTTATAATGTTCTTTCTTTTCCCCAGAAAAACAGGGCTACCGTGCCGGGACCGGTATGACTTCCGATGGTCGTTCCCACACTGCTGATTTCAATTGCTCCGACTTTATGAAAACGTTCTTTTATCAGAGCAGCCACACTTTCCGCATCTTCCAGACAAGCCGAATTGGAAAGAAATACTTTGCCATCGTAGTCGGTTCCGTTCTCAGCGTATTCTTCCATGCGATCGACGATTGTGCGGATCACTCTGTTTTTGCCACGGATCTTACTGCGGGGAATCAGCTTCCCTTCTGCATTGATATTGAGTAACGGACAGATCCCCAGCATCCCGCCTACAAAACCGGAAGTTTTGGAAATTCTTCCTCCTTTAATATAGAAGGTAAGATCGGTGGAGAAAAACCATGCGTTGGCTTCCAGCTTGTGTGTCTCCGTCCACTGGTACAGCTCATCCACAGACATTCCTTCGTCACGAAGATCTGCCAGCTTGTCCATAAGCATGCCGTAGCCTGCAGAAGCATTCAAAGAATCCACAATATAAACCTTACGTTCCGGATATTTCTCTTCCATCATATCCTTGGCGATCATGGCGGAATTTAGTACGCCGGAAATACCACTGGACAGGGTCACATGCAAAATATCCTTTCCTTCTTTTAAGAAAGGCTCGAAATAGTTGCAGAACTCATCCACGTTGACCTGTGAAGTCTTGGTCTCGGCACCGTCCTGCATCGCTTTATAGAATTTATCAAAAGGCATGCTTTTCCCCAGATCATCCATATACTGCTTGCCATCCAGTTCATAATGGAAACAGATATAGGAAATATTCCGGTCAAGAAAACGCTGTTCCAGCAGATCTGCCGTAGAACAACAGCTGATGATATAGTCACTCATAAAAAAACCTCCTTGTGTCTCCCGCTCTCTTCTACAGTTTAATATAGAAAGTGGGATAACACAAGGAAGTTTTAATTTAAATGACCTGTTAATCTATATTTTGTAATATCTTTCCAATTTTCCGGGAACCCCATCCTTTCCAACAATTCTTTCTCACTTATATGAACAACTGATTGACTGACTTTATCAATCTCCTTCATTAGCTTTCTCTTAAAAGCAAGAAAATCTTGTTTGGGTAAAAAATATCTGAACGCAATTACAACCGCAAATAAATCCTGCTTTCCTTTTTCATACTGATTACCACGTTTGGGCAATGATAACTTTTTATGTAACGGAGTATCGGCAATCGCATCTACGGTTCTATAAGTAAATAAGCGTTCCCCATGCGCACAAACATTTCTAAATTTTGTAAGAACAGACAAAAACTGCTCCATCTGATGCTGATTTAAGGGTGTAAAATTTTTCGATACTTTTGACTTCAACGACTGTGGAAACACTTGAAACATCTTAGACAAATTACCAAAGGTCAGTACATTCGTCAGCACCCAAAGAGGTATCTCTCCATAAGTATTACGATAATAATTGATATATGCATAATCTGTTGTGGTCGTTGCTCGATAGAGTGTCGCAATAAGTCTACCTATGGTTTCTCGATTACGCCTAATATTATTATAATTATCTGCATCCAGATACTTGCCTTGCTCTGAACCATAAGTTTCCGTAAAATAGTAAGACATTAACGAACGTAAATGTCTCTCAATCTGTAACAAGTATTTAAAAAACAGTTCTCGCAATTCAGCATCGAACTGATATAGACTCACTATTTCGTCAAAACTGGTTCCCAGCTTATATCCTTTCGTATATGGCACTCGGAATAAATGCTTGTATCCACCCATTAAAGGAAAATATCCTATGTGATGTAATACATCTTCTGCATGGTCTCTATCTGTTACAATAATACCTTTTTCATCTATAATCCAGTCCACCTGCTGGCTGAATGTAGAAAATTTCTTAGGTGTCTGCATCCTTCCCCCCCCTGAAACGAAAAGAGGGAGAGACCCGCAGGCTCTCCCCCGCCTGTAGGCTTCTCAAGTTTCTACAGAACGATCACTGAGCTTAGTATACGTCATTTTAAATGTCCTGTCAATACGCCAAAACATTCTTAGCCATACCCGCTCAGAAGTATTCTATGCTGTTTTTTCTTCTTTATTCTGTTTTTCTTCCTCCAACTCCCGGAGGACTTCATCG
>USSP01000045.1 GCA_900557385.1 uncultured Lachnospiraceae bacterium | reverse complement strand
TACTACATACCATTTTCTATCAATGGTAGCGGGGCTTGCCATAAATGTTTTCATTGCATTTCCTCCAAAATTGAGTCTGTATAGACTTTCCTCACTTTGTGGTTCCTCGTTCCTCTCTCGGCAGATGTCCGGGCTGCTTCCAGATTCCTCAAAACCGGCTTTTGTTCTCTATTTCCAATGCTCTACCGGGGCTTTGGTAAAACATCATGAAACATTGTCACAGTTACCTATTATATTATACGGGTTTAGGGCTGTCAAGCAGAAAGTTCACGGATTTTCTGCGGATTTTCATCCAGTGCAGCCTTTTGCTGTAATTTCAGATGCTCCCCGGCAACAGCCGGATTCTGCAGACATGCTTTCACAAGCCGGATCATCTGCCCGTAGTCCCCGGCTTGGAAAATATGTTCATCCGCAATCAGATCCCGGTTATGGATGGTCTGTTCAAAGGCGAAGATGATCTGGTTAAACAGGAAGGCTTCACTCACTGCTGATACAATTTCGTTCTGATGGTTCACATCGAAATAATAGTCGCATTCCTCAAACAGCTCGTACAGGACATTTTCCCTGATTCCGGGATAAAGCTGTACATTTTCGTAGGATGCGAATGCCATCAGCTTTGCGGATATTTCCGTTAATGCAGCAATGTGGAACTTCATTTCCGGCAGTTCCTCCACCAGTTCCGTCAGTTTTTCGATCTGATCAGAGTTGGTACAGATGAGTGCCACCGGTCTGTTCTCATGATCCTTCTGATACGGATAAACATATCCAAGGGGTTTGATCACCTGCGGATTGGCTCCCAATGCCAGAAGCTGCTCATAGGAATGTCTTTTCTGTACCAGGATTTCCGCCGTCCGGGTCGCTTCTCCATCCAGGATCATCTGCATATTTCCCGTAATGTCTGGTCTCCTGGACTCCTGCCAGAACAGAATATCCCGCTTTCCGTTCTCCGGCATCTTCTGGGATACAAAGAAGGAATACGACAAGGAATTGAAGATCATTGATACTATGGTCAATTCCGCTGACATCTGTCCATTTCCAACTTAACTTATTCTTGGCTGCATTGATTTTTATATATTCTTTAACTCAGCTGCTTTTGTCTGGGCAACTACTACGTAAATCGAAAACTTTTCTGCCTCAACCTCGATCTTATCGACCATTATCAAAACTGGTGCAAACGCAAGAAGTACAACTTCAGCAAGTCAAAAGCTGAAGAAATCTATGGAAAAGCAAAGGAACTTGTTCCTGTACTTCCAAAGGATGCCATTACAAAGCTTATTATCAAGCAGGCTGTAGACCAGCTTAATAGTGCCTCTGCAACGGTTGAATCACTACGCACACTTATGAATGAAACTGCTTCCCAACTTCCCGAATACCCTGTCGTTATGGCTATGAAAGGGGTTGGTTCCTCCCTTGGTCCTCAATTGATGGCTGAGATTGGTGATGTTTCTCGTTTTACCCATAAAGGTGCTATTACTGCTTTTGCCGGTGTAGATCCCGGTGTTAATGAATCGGGAAGTTATGAACAAAAAAGTGTTCCAACTTCCAAACGAGGTTCCTCTGATCTTAGAAAGACTTTATTTCAGGTAATGGATGTCTTAATAAAAACACACCCTCAGGATGATCCTGTGTATCAGTTCATAGACAGGAAGCGGGCACAAGGTAAGCCTTACTATGTCTACATGACTGCAGGTGCCAACAAGTTTCTAAGAATCTACTACGGACGAGTGAAAGAATATCTTTCATCTCTTCCAGAATCCTAATTATAACTACGATTTTCAGACCAGCACTAGTGTGGTGGTTTTATTTTGATACCTAATTTTCAACCTGTATAAAATTTTCAATGTTCTTCAATTTAGCCTTGACTTTTTATTTGCAGGCTAAATTCTTTTTATAGTATACCCGCCTTTGGTCACACCACGCTCACACGGCAAGCAAAAAATGGCAAAAAAATAAAAGAAACCGGCCATAAAAACCGATTTCTTTTATTTAGAAAATAGATTTTCCTCTTTTTAATAGAACAGATCCATCAGCGTATCCTGAATCTCATCATAGATATCCTCAAAATCGCTCTCATCTGCATTGCCCAGATCAAATTCCTTGTAAGAAGGCTTGGAAATGGATGTTTTACTGTTGATGCTCATATAACCGGAGAATTCCATGGACTCATCATAATAAGTGTCCTCGTATTTCAGGCTATCGAAGGTCAGCATCAGTTCGTTGGAGGATTTCTTTACATTGCCTTCCACGCTGAACTTCATATCATCTGCACCGAGATCCATTGTCAAATCTCCGCTCTTGGAATCATAGGTCCATTCAATAGTTGCATCTACGCCATCCACTTCAATCTCATTCTGTTCTACGCTTCCCTTTGTTTTTCCGGTCTTCGCAATGGCCAATTCGTCTCTGGCGATTTCAAGCGTTGCTTCCCAGTTCTGCATCGGATAATCGCCGCCCTTCACCAGTAATTCCATAGTGAGATCATCTTCATCGTCATCTACAATCAATGCTGCCACCTGATTCTTATACAGATAGAAGGTAACTTCCATATCCGGCATATCTTTCAGTGCATGCTTCAATTCTTTGAAGGAATCACTCAAATCCGTTTCGCTTAAGTCAATATCGAAATCATCGCCGAGGGTATCCAGCAGTTCCTCTGTTTCCTTCTGTTGGGCTTCAAAGTATTCATCATAGACATCCATCACAGACTCCACCATATCAATCAACATGTCGGAGGTCACTGTAATGGTATAGGATTTGCATCCATGTTTCTTTCCATTTACCTCATACTCCTGGCTCTTTCCTTTTTCGAATTCCCAGGTTTTAAAATTAGCTGACAATGCCTTTGCAAGGTCTGCTGCCATCTTTTCATTCTGCTTCGTGTTATCACGGCTTGTCATCCACTGTAACAGTGTATCGATCTGCTTAACCGCATCATCCCCTGCCATATCTACCAGGAATCCGTCTTTGTCTTCCGTAAAATTGTATACAAAGGTGTAGTCCGCAATTTCAGGGACTGCCAGTGCCAGTTCTTTTTTGTCCAGATAGGACTCAAAGCCCAGATCTAAATCATATGCATCCCATTTGAAAGTACCATTGAGACCGTATTGTCCTTTCCCGGTGTCTGCCGCAAGCTGCATGTCAACACCCATGCCTTCCAGTTCATCATAGTAACTGTAATCCATATTTTCCACGGTAACGCCCATTCCCATAGTAAACGCGCCGTCTTTCACCAGATCTGCATACTGCATTTCTTTCATTAACGGGCTAAGTTCACAGGTGTTTGCAATGGCTGTGGCAATTTTTACATTGGTTCCGCCACCGAATGCTTTCACCACTACAGCTCCCAGCACAACCACAAGTACTACAATTGCTGCCACAATCAATATCCATACCGGAAATTTCTTTTTCGGAGTCTCTTCTCCGGGAACATTTCCGTCCGTATTCCCGTAAATGGGTGCACCGGTCTCGGCATCAAATCCGGTAGGCTGCGATGCCTCCCCGTAAATCGGTTCCCCAGTCTCAGGATCATAACCCGTAATCTGCTGTGCGGCAGTCTCCTCCACAGGAGTTTCGTTGTTGGTTGGCTCATCCGGAGTTTCAATCGGTTCGCCTGTCATTGGATCATAGCTAATACTCATTTTTTCTTCCTCCCTCTTTTGTTGGTTCAACTTGTATCGGTGCAGTATCCTGTAAAAGTTCATACTGCACAAGCATTAAGCCGCAGGCAGGGGCTGTAGGTCCCGCTGCATTGCGATCCTTTGCTTCTAAAATCAGGGGAACCTGTTCCGGTTCCCTTTTGCCTGCGCCCACTTCTATCAGTGTGCCGGCTATAATTCTTACCATATTATATAAAAATCCGGTTCCCTGCACTTTTATGATGATTTCACCGCCCGCCTGTGACACTTCGCAGGAGGTTACCGTACGCACCGTGGTTTCTGCCTGGGTATGCACGCTGCAAAAGCTTTTGAAATCATAGGTTCCAATCAGATCGGCTGCTGCTTCCTGCATCCTTGAGACATCTAATGGAAGGTAAGTGAAATATGCGTATCGGGTTCTGGTGGGATCTGGAAATTCCCGGTTTAAGATATGATATTCATAGGTTTTCAGACTATGACAATGTCGGGGATGAAAATCCGGCGCTGTTTCCTCCGATCTCTGGATACGGATATCCTCCGGCAGCCGCTGATTCAGGGCATAGGCATATTTATCAGCCGGCATTCGCGCCTCCGTGTCAAAAACCGCCACATTACATCTGGCATGAACCCCGGCATCCGTACGGCTTGCACCAATGACTTCCGTTTCTTTTCCCAGTAGGGAACGCAGTGCTTTTTTCAATTCTCCTTCGATGGTGTCTCCGTTATTCTGATCCTGGAAACCGTGGTAGTTCGTCCCATCGTAGGCTACAGTCAGTTTAATCCGTTTCAAATCGGTAACACTCTCCCAATCACGATTTCTGCAAGCAGATATGTCCAAAGTACAACATAAGCAATATAATCCCTTTTCTGATAAATCAGAGGTTTCATCTTCGTGCGGTGTTCACCGCCCCGATAACATCTTGCCTCCATGGCCATGGCCAGATCATTGGCTCTGCGGAAAGCAGAGATAAACAGAGGCACCAATAGCGGCACCATGCTTTTTGCCTTTTTCACCAGATTTCCGCTTTCAAAATCCGCTCCTCTGGCAATCTGGGCTTTCATGATTTTATCTGTTTCTTCCATTAAAATAGGAATAAAACGCAGTGCAATGGACATCATCATAGCAATCTCATGCACAGGCACATGTAAGACCTTCAACGGTCTCATCAATTTTTCCAGTCCGTCTGTAAGGTTATTCGGCGTCGTTGTCAGGGTCATAAGGGATGAGCCCATAATTAAAAAGGAAAGACGGATTGCCATCATAACCGCAATCTGCAGACCTTCCTTGGTAATCGTCAATTTCCAAATGGAAAGCAGGGGTTCTCCCGGTGTAAGAAACAGGTTGAAAACCACAGTAAGCAATAAGATAAATACGATGGCTTTCATTCCCTTAACCATAAATTTTACGGGCACGCGGGATAGATGAATCATCCATGCCAGAAACAAAAATGCCAGCAGATAGCCTATCCAGTTCTTCACTACAAAAAGGGAAATGATGTAGAAAAGCGTTGCCACCAGTTTCACTCTCGGATCCAGACGATGAATAACGGAGTCTGCCTGGTAGTATTGTCCCAAAGTAATATCACGCATCATTTCCGCCACACATTCTGATGTCTTTCATCCAAAGCTTTTATCACTTCCGCTTTCGCCTCTTCTATAGTAATGACATCCGGATCTACATGGAATCCGCTTTTGCGTAGCTGATGCATCATGTAAGTAACCTGCGGTGCTGCCAGCCCCATGGCTTCCAACTCCTCTACGTGACGAAATACCTCTCTGGGCGTGTCATCAAACATCTTTTTACCATGGTCCATAACCACGATACGGTTTACATACTCTGCCACATCATCCATACTGTGACTGACCAGTACAATAGTCAGCCCCGTCTTTTCCCGCAGAGAGGAAATCAGTTCCAGAATTTCATTTCGTCCTCTGGGATCCAATCCTGCTGTGGGTTCGTCCAAAATCAGGACTTCCGGTTTCATGGCCAGAACTCCCGCGATTGCTACCCGTCTTTTCTGTCCGCCGGAAAGGTCAAAGGGGGATTGATAAAAATACTCGTCCTCCAACCCTACCTGTTTCAGTGCTTCGTAAGCCCTAAGCTGTACTTCTTTCTGGCTTAGTCCCAGGTTTTTGGGGCCGAAGCATACATCGGAAAAGACATCTACTTCAAAGAGCTGATGTTCCGGATACTGAAACACCAGTCCCACTTTACTTCTCAATTCTTTTTTATGAAATTGATCGTCATCAATATCTGCGCCGTTATAATAAATATGTCCTGAAGTGGCTTTCATCAGTCCGTTCAGGTGCTGAACCAACGTTGATTTTCCAGAGCCGGTGTGACCTATCAGCCCGATAAAGTCCCCATCCTGTATGACCAGACTCACATCGTCCAGTGCTTTTACAGCCATATTCGTGTCGGCTTCATAGACATGACTCACATGATCTACAATGATCGACATTATTTTACTCCTTGTAATGCCTGTACCAATTCTTCTGTTGTCAAAATACCGTCCGGTAAAGGAACTCCGCTTTGCTTTAACTCATGGGCAAGCAATGTCACCTGGGGTACATCCAGCCGCAATGCTTGTAACTGTTCCACCTGGGAAAAAATTTCCCGCGGTGTCCCTTCCATGGCAATATGCCCTTTATCCATTACAAACACCTTGTCCGCATGAATAATTTCTTCCATATAATGTGTGATCAGGATCACCGTCACTTTTTCCACATCATTTAATGCCCGTGCTGCACGAATGACTTCTTTCCGCCCACTGGGATCCAGCATCGCTGTAGGTTCGTCCATTACGATACATTTGGGGTGCATGGCAATCACACCGGCAATAGAAACCCGCTGTTTCTGTCCTCCGGAAAGTTTATTGGGCGAATACTTCCGGTATTCGTACATTCCTACGGCCTTTAAGCTTTCTTCCACCCGTTCCCAGATTTCCTTGGTGGGGATTCCCATATTCTCCGGTCCAAAACCTACATCCTCTTCCACAATCTGTCCGATAATCTGATTGTCCGGATTCTGGAATACCATGCCCGCTGTCTGGCGGATATCCCAGAGATACTGTTCCTCCGTTGTGTCTTTACCATCCACCCAGATTGTTCCCTCTGAGGGGTATAAGATTGCATTCATATGTTTGGCAAGGGTTGACTTCCCCGATCCATTATGACCTAAAATGGCAATAAACTGCCCTTGGGCAATGTCCAGATCCACATGGTCTACTGCTGTGGTAATTCCTTCCACATTGCCTTCTTCATCTCTTCGAATATATTCATATACCAGTTGGCTTGCTTTAATGATACCCAATTGTTTCACATCCTTGCACAATATCGTTTTCTATTTTAGATGATATGTGATATACTGTCAATAATGGGGGTTGACGAGTATGAAGAATTTTCCCTGGAAAAATGTGTTGATCTTGATCGCTTTAATCTTTGCCTGTGCCTTTCTGGCTCGTGCATTGACCAATTCAGAAACGATTGTTGATTATGTAGAAAAGAATCAGGTAATAGAAAATGAGCAGGTCGATTGACCTGCTCATCTATTTTACTTTTATGGATTATACTAACTCCAGAACAACTTCCATTGCTGCATCACCTTTACGCTGACCGATCTTGATGATTCTGGTGTAACCACCATTACGGCTGGTGTACTTAGGAGCGATCTCGTCGAATAATTTAGCAACCAGATCAACTTCCTTGGTGTTTTTCTTCTTACCTGCATTGGTGGTAGGAACTTCGGTTACAGGATACAGAACTGCAAGCATTTTTCTTCTGGCATGCATTCTGGAAGGAAGATCTTTCTTGATCTCCTTATCAACCTCGTCGAATACGGTAACTTTCTTACCATCTACGACTTCCTTTACTCTCTTACCATCTTTGTCTTTGCGAGCAACTTTGGTCTTAACAGTAACAGTCTCGAAATTATCCTTCTCTTTAACTGCCATTGCGATCAGACCTTCTACCATTTTCTGAACTTCTTTTGCTCTAGCCTCGGTAGTGATGATCTTGCCGTTGTTGATCAGAGCGGTAACCTGGTTTCTTAACAGTGCCTTTCTCTGACTGGATGTTTTACCTAATTTTCTGTACTTTGCCATTTTATTTGGCTCCTTTCATTCATGATGACAGAACTTTCTGTCTTTGGGGATATGCCATCCGGCCACGCTCTTTGGTCTTACTTACCAGATGGTTTGTTGCTTATTCCTCATGAATCAGCCAATCTGTGCTCTTTGGTCTTATCAGATCAGCAAATCCTATAGATAGCAGTTTATTCCTCAGAAGGATTCAACTGCAGACCTAACTCTTTTAATTTTGCCAGCACTTCTTCCAGAGACTTACGACCCAGGTTACGCACCTTCATCATGTCCTCAGGAGTTTTATTCGTCAACTCCTCAACGGTGTTGATACCGGCTCTCTTTAAGCAGTTATAGGAACGAACGGATAACTCCAGTTCGTCAATGCTCATCTCGAGAACTTTTTCTTTCTCGTCTTCGATCGGCTCAGACATAACTTCTGCATTCTTTGCATTCTCGGATAAGTCGATGAACAGACTTAAGTGTTCACTAAGTACCTTTGCAGCCAGACTAACAGCTTCATCCGGTACCAGAGTTCCGTTAGTGTATACATCTAAGGTAAGTTTATCAAAATCTGTAATCTGACCAACACGAGTGTTCTCAACCGTTACGTTTACACGCTCTACCGGTGTGTAGATAGAATCCACAGCGATCACACCAATCGGTAAATCTTCATGTTTATTTCTATCAGAACTTACATATCCTCTACCTTTGGTAATCGTCAGCTCCATATAGAGCTTAGAGTCGCTGCCGCCATTCAGTGTGGCAATAATCTGATTCGGATTCAGGATCTCGATATCCTGATCCACCTGAATATCAGAAGCACGTACAACACCCTCTCCTTCATACTCAATGTATGCGGTTTTAGGCTCGTTGGACTCGCTGTTGTTTCTGATAGCAAGGCTCTTAATATTCATGATAATTTCCGTTACATCCTCTTTAACGCCGGGAATGGAACTGAACTCGTGCAGCACGCCTTCGATTTTCACCTGGCTAACTGCTGCACCGGGTAAGGAAGACAACATGATTCTTCTCAGCGAATTGCCCAGGGTAATTCCATATCCTCTTTCCAGAGGCTCCACCACGAACTTGCCATACTTCTTATCTTCGGAAATTTCGGCAACCTCAATATTGGGTCTTTCAAAATCAAACACTGTAAATACCCTCCTTTACGATCAAGTCTTGCGATGATAAGCAGGCACGCTAAGCGCACCTGCTCTGAAATCTTATTATTTGGAATATAACTCGACGATCAGCATCTCATCAACAGGAACATCGATCATCTCTCTGGTAGGCAGAGATTTTACAGTGCCCTTTAATGCTTCCTGATCTACATCAATCCATTCGGGAGTAAGTCTTCCACCGGTTACTTCCAGGATATCTTTGTATCTCTGTAGGGATTTGGACTTCTCACGAACCTCGATCACATCACCAGCTTTTACCTGATAAGAAGGGATGTTTACGGCTTTACCATTTACTAAGAAATGCTTATGGTCAACAACCTGTCTAGCCTCGCGACGGGTTCTTGCGAATCCCATACGGAATACAACACTGTCCAGTCTGCTCTCCAGAAGAATCATAAGGTTTTCACCGGTCTGACCTTTCATACGGTCAGCTTTCTCGTAGTAGTTACGGAAAGGTTTCTCTAATACACCGTAGATGAATTTTGCTTTCTGTTTCTCTTTTAACTGAGAAGCATACTCACTCTGTTTCTTTCCGGCTCTTGCCAGAGTACGGTTAGACTTCTTATCATATCCTAAGTAGCTCGGCTCCAGGCCAAGGGAACGACATCTCTTTAATACGGGAACTTTATTTACTGCCATTGTTTTGTTTTCCTTTCTGTTATTGTTTACAGTGCCTACGGCACCTTCATCCAACGATTATAAGACTATACACGACGACGCTTGGGAGGACGGCAACCATTGTGAGGAACGGGAGTTACATCACGGATACTGGTTACTTCAATTCCGCATGCTGCTAATGCACGGATTGCTGCCTCACGACCTGAACCAGGTCCCTTGACCATAACGTCAACAGTCTTTAAACCATGAGGGATAGCTGCTTTTGCTGCTGTCTCAGCTGCCATCTGTGCTGCATATGGAGTAGATTTCCTTGAACCTCTAAATCCCAGACCACCGGCACTTGCCCATGATAAAGCATTTCCTTCTGCATCTGTCAGAGTT